>JAQBXG010000091.1 GCA_027625125.1 Pseudomonadota bacterium | reverse complement strand
CCGGTACGGGCACGCAGCGGACCGCGGATTTCGCCGATTGGTCACCCATGCACGCGTTGTCTCCCTGGCGGTTCCTTCACGACAAGGTTGTGGCGCGCCGAGACTCCCGCAACGCCCGCGCGATGCCGTATGTTAAGCCGCATTTTCGCCCCCCGTCCCCGGAGACTTGAACGATGGATGCTGAATCGGGCCACGGACTGGATACCGATGTCGCGGTGATCGGCGCCGGCCCGATCGGACTGTTCTCGGTGTTCCAGTGCGGCATGCTGGGCTTTCGCTGCCACGTCATCGACGTGCTGGACACCACCGGCGGCCAGTGCGCCGCGCTGTATCCGGAAAAGCCGATTTACGACATTCCCGGGTACCCGAGCATCCTGGCGATGGACCTGATCGACCGACTGCTGGAGCAGGCGGCGCCGTTCGAGCCGACCTATCACCTGGGCCACCCGGTGCTTCGCCTTGCGCCGCTCGCAGGGCGTGACGACCGCGACGGATGGCGGCTGGAAATGGGCGGCGGCACGTCGATCACCGCCCGCGCCGTCATCATCGCCGGCGGCGCCGGCGCGTTCGGGCCGGTGCGGTTGCCGCTGGCCGGCGTCGCAAACTATGAAGGCACCAGCCTGTTCTATCTGGTGCGGCGCAAGGCCGACCTGGCGGGGAAACGCGTCGTCATCGCCGGCGGCGGCGACAGCGCAGTGGACTGGGCGCTGGCGTTGCAGGGGGTTGCGTCCAAAATCATGGTCGTGCACCGCCGCGAAAAGTTTCGCGCCGCCCCGGACAACGTGCGCAGGATGCACGCGCTGGCCGACGCCGGAAATCTGGAGATGGTGGTGCCGTATCAGTTGAGCGCGCTGGAGGGCGAAGGCGGCCACATCCGCGCGGTGCGCGTCGCCACACTGGACGGCGAAGAAAAGTCACTGGAGGCCGACGTGGTGCTGGCGTTTTTCGGCCTGGTCAACAATCTGGGGCCGATCGCCGAGTGGGGCATCGATTTGAAGCACAACCAGATCGCCGTTGCGCCGGATACCTGCGCGACAAATCTGCCGGGGGTATTCGCGGTCGGCGACATCGCGGCGTACCCCGGCAAGCTGAAATTGATCCTGTCCGGATTCTCCGAGGCGGCGATGGCGGCCCACGCCATTCATCCGCTGATCCACCCGGACCGCGAATTGCATTTCGAGTATTCGACGACGAAGGGCCTGCCCGGCGCCTGACCACCTAGCCGCCAGAGACGGGCGCGCCCGGTTCCGGGCGAACGAGGCGGATGCCGTCCGAGACATCGAAGTAGGTATAGAGCGTATTGCCGTCCGGCAGCGGCACCGACGCCACCTCCAGCACGACGCCGTCGGGCCGCCGCAGCCGTTCCATATGGGCGGTGCGGTCCAGTGCGCGGTGGACGATCTTTTGCTTCACCGTCGGCCAGTCGTCGCGATCACCGCCGTGGTGAAACAGGTCGCGGCACCGCTCGGCGACGTCCGACACATGCGGCTCGGTGCGAAGAAACGATTCGTCCAGCCGCCACATCGCCGCGTACACGCGATTGAACAGTTTCAGGCGGCCGTCGGCGCCGAACACCGCCACGCCTTCGAACAGATGGTCCAGCGTCGCCCGCTGCACCGCCGCCAGTGTGTTGCGCGAGCGTTCCAGTTCCAGACGGTCCGAAACATCGTCGAAGATGAACAACAGACCGCCGAACGGATGCGGCGCGGTGACGACGCGCAGCGTGCGGCCGTCGGGCAGATGTTCCTGTTCCTCCGTCGTCTCCAGAACCGATGAATACAGCTCGATCACCGATGCCTTATAGGCGGGAAAATCCGCTTGTTCGGGGATGCGGCGCGCCTCGCGCAGGGATTCGAGAATCTCGCCATGGCCGGGGTGGGTATCCAGCCAGTCTTCGTCCAGCCGCCACAGGCGGCTGAACGCCTCGTTGAAAAACCGCAGCCGCTTGTCGGGGCCGAAGATCGCAATCGCCGACGGCAGCCGGTTCATCACGTCCGCGTGGGCGTCGGTGTGGCGGCGAAGTTCGTTCATCGCGTCTTCGCGGCCGGTGATGTCGCGGGCGATGCCGACGGTCTCGCCGCCGGCAAGCGGGATTTCCAGGATGTCGTAGGTGCGGCGGTCGCCGCCGGCCGCGAAGCGGCGCTGGTCGGATTGTTGCGCGCCGGTCTGCACCGCCATCTGCGCCAGCGAGCGGGTCTGCTGCGGACCGGAACCGGGGACGAACTCGATGCCGGTTTCGACCACCGTCGCGATGTCGGATTCGACCGCCGTCGCATAGGCCTGGTTGACCCAGACGATCGACAGATCGGCGCGCCGCTGCCAGGCCGGAAACGGCGCACGGTCCAGGATCTCTTGCAGGCGGTCGCGCTGGCGGATCGCCGCTGTCGCTTCATCGCGCAACGCCGCCATTTCATCGCGGAAGTAGGTTACATCGTCGAACCAGATCACATGCGACCCGGCGCCAGCGCCGGGATCGCCCACCGTGCGCCCGCGCGCCAGCAGCACCCGGTCTTCGGCGGTTCGCAACGCCAGGTCGAACGGCGTCCCCGCCGCGCGGAGCGCACGCGAGTCTTCGTCCAGCACGGCAAACTCGCCGGGAGCGAAATACGGCGCGAGATCGGCGAGGGTGTTGGCGCTCATCGCCGGCGCCCCCAGCATGCGCGCAAGGCTGCGCGAGCAAGTCTCCAGGCCTGAGCCGGCGGCCCAGACCAGACGGCCGGTCGGCGAGCTTTCCAGCTCCGCCGACAGCGCCGCCAGAACCCGTTCAAGCTCCGCGACCCGCGCCGCTGCCCGACGCGCCCGCCCCCGTGTCGACAACATCGCGAACAGTGCGAGGCCGATCGCGACGACGGCGACAAACATCGCGCCGGCGACGGCGACGACGGCGAACGCGGTGAGCGGCACGGCGGATTCCGCCTGCGCCCCGGCCTGTGCGAACACCGGGGCCGGCAGCGCGGAGGCCGCTGCCGCGAGCCACGTCAGGAATCGAGCGTCGGTCATCGCACCCACTTTACCCCCGGCCACGCGACCCTGGGCAACGGGCATCAGTAGCGGTAGGTGTCCGGCTTGAACGGGCCATCCACGGAGACGCCGATGTATTCGGCCTGTTCCGGGGTCAACCGCGACAGCGACGCACCCAGCCGCCCCAGATGCAGCGCAGCGACCTTTTCGTCGAGGTGCCTTGGTAGCACGTAGACCTGGTTTTCGTATTTGCCGTGGGATGTCCACAGCTCGATTTGCGCCATCACCTGGTTGGTGAACGAAGCGCTCATGACAAAGCTTGGGTGGCCGGTGGCGTTGCCGAGATTGACCAGGCGTCCCTTGGACAGGACGATGATGCGCTTGCCGTCGGGGAACTCGACCTCGTCGACCTGCGGCTTGACTTCGTGCCAGGCGAAGTTCTGCAGCGCGGCAATCTGGATTTCGGAATCGAAGTGGCCGATGTTGCAGACGATGGCGCGATCTTTCATCACCCGCATGTGGTCGAGGGTGATGATGTCGGCGTTGCCGGTGGCGGTGACGAAGATATCGCCGCGCGGCGCGAGGTCTTCCATCGTCGAGACTTCGTAGCCTTCCATCGCCGCCTGAAGCGCGCAGATCGGATCGATTTCGGTGACGACGACGCGGGCGCCCTGGCCGCGCAGGCTGGCGGCGGAGCCTTTGCCGACATCACCGTAGCCGCAGACCACCGCGAGTTTGCCGGCCAGCATCACATCGGTGCCGCGCTTGATGCCGTCGATCAGGCTTTCGCGCACGCCGTACAGATTGTCGAACTTCGATTTGGTCACCGAGTCGTTGACGTTCATCGCCGGCACTTTCAGTGTGCCTTTGTCGGCCATCTGGTGCAGACGCAGGACGCCGGTCGTGGTTTCCTCGGACAATCCGCGCACGTCGTCGAGAATGCCGGGGTGGTCACGGTGCATGACCGCCGTCAGGTCGCCACCGTCATCCACCAGCATGTTGGGCGTCCACCCGTCCGGCCCCTGGATCGTCTGGTCGACGCACCACCAGTATTCCTGCTCGGTTTCGCCCTTCCAGGCGAATACCGGAATCCCGGCCGCCGCAATCGCCGCGGCGGCGTGGTCCTGGGTCGAAAAGATGTTGCAGGAGCTCCAGCGGATCTCGGCGCCAAGCGCCGCCAGAGTCTCGATCAGCACCGCCGTCTGGACGGTCATATGCAGGCAGCCGGTAATCCGCGCCCCCTCCAGCGGGTTCTTGCCCCGGTATTCCTCCCGAAGCGCCATCAGGCCCGGCATTTCTGTTTCGGCAATGGCGATTTCGCGGCGGCCCCATTCGGCCAGGCTGATATCGGCAACCTTGTAGTCATTGAATTGGGTCATGATTCCCCGGAGGACAGGATGGGAGCCGCCTCGCCCGTCCTAGGGCGCGGCGCACGGCTGCCCCCCTATAGCAGCCTGGAACGCAGGCCGCAAGCCAAACATAAACAAATGTTTATATAGGAATACGGTCATTCGAGGGCTGTCCCAGGTCGCGGTGCTGCACCAGCGCCGGCTGCCCGCGGTCCGCCAGATGGCGGGCCAGGCGTTCGGCGACATAGACCGAGCGGTGGCGGCCGCCGGTGCAGCCGACGGCGATGGTCAGGTAGCTCTTGCCCTCGTCGCGGTAGCGCGGCAACAGCCCGTCGATCAGCCGCACAAGATTGCCAAAGAATGCATCGAAGCCCTCGTCGGCGGCGATGTAGGCCGCCACCGCGGGGTCGCGGCCGGTGCCGCCGCGCAAGTTCTCGTCGTAATGCGGATTGCGCAGAAAGCGGACATCGAACACAAGGTCGGCTTCGCGCGGCAGGCCCTTGCCGAACGCGAACGAAACGATCGTCAGAACCAGACGGCGAATCGAATCCGCCTGAAAGGTGTCGGTGATCCTGCGGCGCAGGTCGGGCAACGCGAGCTGGCTTGTATCGATCACCAGGTCCGCCGCCTCCAGCACCGGCGCCAGCATCGCCCGTTCAACGCGGATGCCGTCGTTGACCGGGCGATCGCCGGCCAGCGGATGCCGCCGCCGCGTTTCGGTAAAGCGCCGGCCCAGCACCGCGCTGTCGCAATCCAGAAACAGCACGGTCAGTTCGATGTCGGCGCGTTCGCGCAGGGGTGCAATTTCGCGCACAAACGCATCCGCATGAAAATCACGGGTGCGGATATCGACGCCGACCGCGAGCGGCACGGAGTCGGCGCTTTCCTGTTCGGACCAAACCAGACGGCCCAGAAACGATACCGGCAGATTGTCGATCGCTTCAAACCCCTGGTCTTCGAGAATCCGCAATGCCGACGAACGCCCGGCTCCGGACATGCCGGTCACCACCACGACTCGCCGCTTCTTCGTCATCGTCTTGCCCGCCGTTCAGGCCGCCGGCAGCGCGGCGACAAACCGCGCACCGCGCACCGCGCCGCCGGCATCGCGGCGATTTTCGACGTGCAGCGTGCCGCCATGGGCCTCGAGAATCTGGCGCGAAATCGAAAGCCCGAGGCCGGAGTGCGCCCCGAACGGCTCGTCGCCGGGCCGGAGCGAATAGAAGCGGTCGAAGACCGCCTCCAGCTCGTCATCGGGTACGCCCGGTCCGTCATCCTCGACCGCCACCTCGACCAGCCCGCCGAACCGCCGCAGTTCGATGACGATGCGGCCGCCCGGCGGCGAAAACGATACCGCGTTGGCGAGCAGGTTCCGCAGCACCTGGCCGATGCGATCCTCGATACAGCGCGCATGGAACGGTCCCGCGCCGACCGGGCGCACCTCGACCTCCGGCGCGGTCTTGCCGGTGGCGCGGTGAATCTCCGCCAGCGTCAGCGCCATCTCGCGCAGATCGACGGGAGTGCGTTCGGCGCGGGCAAGTTCCGCCCCCAGGCGCGACGCATCGGACACATCGGTAATCAGACGGTCGAGCCGGTGAATGTCGTCGATGATAATTTGCATCAGACGGTCGCGTTGCGCGACATCGGTCGTGCGCGACAGGGTTTCGGCGGCGCTCCGGATGCTCGACAGCGGATTCTTGATTTCATGGGCGACATCGGCGGCGAACGCCTCGATGGCGTCGAGCCGTTCATACAAAGCGTCGGTCATCTCCCGCAGCGCCGACGACAGTTCGCCGATTTCATCGTTGCGGCCGGTGAAGTCCGGAATGACGTTGCGTCGGCCGGTGCGGTATTCGGCGCCGTCGGCGGCCTGCGCCAGCCGCCGGATCGGCCGGGCAATGGTGCCAGCCAGATAGGCCGACAACAACACCGTCACCGCCAGCGCGACGCCGAACACCTGCAGGATCACGACCCGCACGTCGGCGACTTCCTGTTCAATGTCGCCGGCCACGGTCGAGACCAGCAGCACCCCGACCACCTGTTTGAACCGTTGCACCGGAATGGCGACAGAGACGATCGTGTCGCCGCCGGACATCTCGCGCAGCGCGAACGCCGGTTCGCCGGCGAGCGCCCGCACCGCCTCGCCGTAGTCCGACGCGTATTGCACGAACGCCTCGCGGTACAGCGGCAGCCGCGGCCGTCGCACCGACACCCGCAGCACCCAGTCGATTGCGCCGGCGACGGCGTCGCCAAGGCCGCCCGGCTCCGGCGGCGGCAGATCGCGCGCCTCGACCTCGCGCGCCGCCGGACCCAGGTCCTGGCTGTCGGCGACCAGATCGCCGTCGGCGGCGAACAGGCGCGCGCGGGTTGGCAACGGCGCGACCAGGCGGACCAGCAGCGCCCGCGCCAGCTCCGGATCGATGCCCGGCACCTCGCC
>JAQBXG010000090.1 GCA_027625125.1 Pseudomonadota bacterium | reverse complement strand
CGCTTCCGCTTCCCGATAGCGCGCCCGGGCCGTGGCCGGGTCGCCGAGCAGACGGTCGATCCGGGCCAACGCCAACAGGGCCGCGCCCGCGCCGGCGTCGTCGCCGGTCTCGCGAGACATCGCCAGAGCCTGTTCGGCCCCCGCCCGGGCCGACAGCGGAAATCCGAGCGCCGTTTCGAGCCCGGCGATGCGAAGCCGCACGCGCGCGGCGGCGCGCGGTTGGCCCGCCTCGGCATACAACGACGCGGCCTCCCGGTACCCCGCATAGGCGACGCCGAAGATTCCTTGCCGTTCGTCGACGGCGGCGGTGAGTTCAGCGATGCGGGCAAGTCCCGCCCCGTCCTCGATTTGCCAATACAGCAGATGCGCTTGCTCCAGAATCCGGCGCGCTTGCTGCGGCGTGGCGTCCGGCCCGGCGGCATCCTCCAGCCCCAGCAGGATATGGCGCACGTCGGGCGGACGCCCGGCGCGGTCGAACGCGGCCACCGCCCCGGCAAACGCCTCACGCGCCTCGGCATAGCGAAACGTGGCCTTTTCCAGATCGCCGAGGGCGGCCAGGGTTTCGGCCTCGCCGGCCGCGTTGCCGGCGGCGCGATAGTGGCCGAGCGCGCGGGCAAACGCCGACCGCGCCGGGCCGGACTGGCCCAGATAGCTGTCGATGGTGGCGCGGGCGAGTTCCACGGTCGCCAGGCCGATCCGGTCTGCGGCCGCTTCGAACAGATTCGCCGCGTCGGATAACAGGCGGCGCGCTTCTTCGGTGCGGCCGAGATTGTTCGCCGCTTCCGCCTCGGCCACCAGCGCCGCGCCGCGGGCGTCGGGAACGGCGGGCGCCCTTACGCCCGGCGCATCGGCATTCGCGCGATCCTGCTCCGCCGGCGGCTCGCCGCAAGCGCCCAGCAACAATGCAAGCGTGACGGCGATTCCGGCGGCGCGGCGACGGACCGGGATCGACGCCGCAGGTCGGGCGCGGCCTGCCACGCTGGCGGCGCCTCGTGTTTGCGTATCGTGGTCGGCCGCCATTGTTCCTCCTGTCGCGAGCGCCGCGATTGTATGCGAAGGCGATGTGCGGCGTGCAAGCCCTCGCAGCCAGTCTTGATCGCGATCGCCAGTTTCCGGTGGCTCCCGGCGGTGCAGACGGTGTATGCATCCCGTCCGGATGTCCGTTGCCGTGCCCCGCCAGACCCCCGACAACGCCGATGTCTGAATCTGTCAGGAACGAAGGCGCGAGCAAACCGGCAGCCTCGCGGCGCGCGAAGGCCGCCGCCGCCGAAAAACTCGCCAAACGGGCTGAAAAACTCCGCAGGGACGGCGATTTCGACAAAAGCGCCGAGCTGTTGGTCGAGGCCCAGGCGCTCGATCCCGACAATGCCGACGCCGCCTGGTGGCTCGGCGACCATGCCCACAGCGCCGGCGATATCCGCACCGCGTTGAAGCAGTTTCGTCGGTATCTGCGCCTGCAGCCGGGCGACCCGGAGGCGCTGCATATGATCTCCGCTCTGGGCGGACGACGAAAGCCGAAACGCGCCTCCGATGGCTATGTGCGCGACCACTTCGACGCGTTCGCCGAGCACTTTGACGAATCGCTGGTGGGCGACCTGAAATACCAGGCCCCGCGGCTCTTGTACGATTCGGTCCGCAAGGTGCGTGGCGGTCGAAAGCCGCGCATGGACATGCTGGACCTCGGCTGCGGCACCGGACTGGTCGGGCAGCGATTCCAGCCGATGATCCGGAAATTGTGGGGCGTTGACCTGTCGACCGAGATGGCGAAACGGGCGCGCAAACGGGGCATCTATGAGACCGTGGCGGTATCGGAAGTCACCAAATACCTGAAGCAGACGCGGCGATCCTTCGATCTGGTCACCGCCGCCGATGTGCTGATCTATATCGGTGATCTTGCGCCACTGTTTCGTGGCGTGCGCCGCGTTCTCAATCCCGGCGGGCTGTTGGCGGTGTCCACGGAAATACGCAAGGGCGGCGACTTCAAGCTCACCGCCTCCGGCCGCTATGCCCACAGCCTCAAGTACCTGAAACGGACGGGGCGGGAGTCCGGCCTGGTCCTGGTCAGCGACACGACCGCGCGGTTGCGGTACGAGCTGGGCGAGGCGGTTCCCGGGACCATTGCGGTCTTTGTCCGTCCGGCCTGATTCCCGTGCAGCGCCACAATGTTTGACAACGGTCTGCGTGGTTCGACCTGATCGCAACGGTGCCATCGGGTCGGCGCGGCCATCGGCAAGACCATCCGCGAGTGGACTATGGTTGCCGCTATGGTGGTGACGAGTTCTGTATCGGCGCCCCGCCGGCCAATGCGTCGGCCGCGCCGGGCTGACAGCGGCGCTCCGGCTCAGGGTGCGAACGCGACCGTCGCCTGCGCTCGCGCCACTTTTTCGTCTGCCCACACGGCGGGGTCGGTCGGCGCTCCGCCGCCAGCCGGAATCCGGGTGCCATTGCCCGGCCCCAGCGTCACTTGCCCGCCGGCGTTGGACACGATAATCCCGACGCCGTCGACAACCATGATCTGGAACTCGCCGTCCAGCGGTCCGCCCCAGAATGTGGTGCCGCGGATGCCGATCGTGGCGACTGTCGTCTCGACGACGAATTGGTCCTGTTGCCCGGTCGCGCCGGTGGCGACAAGGAACGCGCCTTCCAGCACCCGCAGCACCCGATTGTTCTCGCCGCCGCGGCCAAATGTGTAGTCGACGACGACGAACGACGCTTCGGCGCCCAGTGTGAACACGGTGTCGTCGGCCAGCACGATTTCCAGCCGCGAATCGACCCCGGTCGACAGCACGTCGCCGATTCCGACCGGATCCCCCGCGGCCAGAATCCTCGGCACCGCGTTCTTGACCGCCAGCGCCGCGCCTTGCACCCGCGACACGACCCCGGCCGCGTCCTGCTGCTGGGCGTTTGCCGCCGGCAGGCCGCCCCACGCCATCGCCAACACCAGGCCCACGATCCTCGCAATTCGCATCGCCGCCATCCCCGGTTTCGACACTTGCGGTTGGTACCGCGCCCGCGCCGGATTGGCAATGTCGCGCACAGCCCCAAGACCCGCTAGGTTGCGCCACGCTGTCTGGAGGAGCGAATGTCAAAGGCCCTGTGGTTCCGCATCGCGGTTGCGTTTGCGATTTTGGCCGGGATCGTCGCGGTCTGGCGATGGAGTCCGCTGGCGGAAATCGCCCGACCCGAAGTCCTGGCGGACTGGGGCCTGCGCCTCCGGGGGCAATGGTGGGGCTACGCGGCGGCGATCGGCATCTTTCTTGCCGCCGGCTTTGTCGTCTTTCCGGCTTCGGTACTGATCGCGGCGGCGGCGCTGGTTTTTGGCCCCATGACCGGGATCGCCGTCAGCTATGCTGGCTCTCTGGTCAGCGCGATCGGCGGATACCTGGTCGGTGAACTGCTGGGCCGGCGCGGATTGCAGGTGTTTCTCAGTGGTGGCCGTCTGCAGGCGGTTTCCGAGGCGCTGGCGAAACGGGGCATTCTGTCGGTGGCGCTGATCCGCCAGGTGCCGCTCGCGCCGTTTTCGGTGGTGAACTTTGTCGCCGGCATGTCGCACATACGCTTCGTCGATTACGTCGTCGGCACCGCGATCGGCATCGTGCCGGGCGTGGTCGCCATCACCCTGATGACCGGACAGCTTCTGCGCGTCGTTCAGGCGCCCAACTTCGCCAACGCTGCGGTTTTTGTGGTCGTGGTCGTCATCGTGCTCGGGTTTTCGGCGCTCGCCGTCCGGTTCGCGACCCGGCGTCTTGGCGGGGGTCGGGCGCGCTAGCGGCGGCGGGCCTTCGTCTTTCTGGCCTTCGTCGTTGCCGGAGACTTCTTCGTTTTTTTCTTCTTGCGCCTGGCGGCCTCGGCCGCGGCGACGGTGTTTTTGACCGACAGGAAGCTGTCGGGGCTGACCGACATCGAATCGATGCCGCATTCGACCAGAAAGCGGGCGAAGTCCGGATAGTCGCTGGGCGCCTGCCCGCATATGCCGACCTTGGCCCCGGCGGCGTGGGCCGCGTCGATGACGGTGCGAATCGTGCGCGTCACCGCCTCGTGACGTTCATCGAACAGATCGGCCAGCGCCTCGGAATCGCGGTCGACCCCCAACGTCAGCTGGGTCAGGTCGTTGCTGCCGATCGAGAATCCGTCGAATCGTTTCGCGAACTGGTCGGCCAGCACGACGTTCGACGGAATCTCGCACATCACATAGACTTCCAGACCGTTGCGACCGCGCTTCAGGCCGTGGGCGGCCATCGTCTTCAACACCCGGTCCGCCTCCTCGGGCGTGCGGCAGAACGGGATCATCACGACGACATTGCGGAATCCCATGTCCTCGCGGACCCGGCGCATCGCCGCGCACTCCAGCGCAAAGCCCTCGCGATAGCGGTCCGAGTAATACCGCGACGCGCCGCGGAACCCCAGCATCGGGTTTTCCTCGCGCGGCTCGAACTCGCGGCCGCCGATCAGGTTGGCGTATTCATTGGTCTTGAAGTCGCTCATGCGAACGATGACGGGGTTCGGATACTGCGAAGCGGCGATCTTGGCGATGCCGCGCGCCAGCAGCTCGACAAAGTATTGCCGCTTGTCGTCGAAGCCCTGTGTCAATCGCGCGATTTCCGCCTTGGCGCCTTCGTCCGTCAGGGTGTCGAAGTTCACCAGCGCCATCGGGTGCACTTTGATGACGTTGTTGATGATGAACTCCATCCGCGCCAGGCCGATGCCGTCCGCCGGCAGTCGCCACCACTGCAACGCCGCCGCGGGGTTGGCCATGTTCAGCATCACTTTGGTGCGGGTGTCGGGCACCCGGCCCAGGTCGATATCGTGCACCTCGATGCTGGCAAGGCCGTCGTAGACGAATCCCTCGTCGCCCTCGGCGCACGAAACGGTCACCTCCTGGTCGTCGTGCAACAGGCGGGTGGCGTCGGAACACCCGACCACCGCCGGCAGGCCCATTTCGCGGCTGACAATGGCGGCGTGGGACGTGCGCCCGCCGTGATCGGTGACCACCGCCGAGGCGCGTTTCATCAGCGGCACCCAGTCCGGGTCGGTGTTCTCCGCCACCAGCACGGCGCCATGGGGAAAGCTGTCGAGCCGGTGGGGGTCGCGGACGATGCGGACCACCCCGGTCACCACCGCATCGCCGACCGACAGCCCGGTCAGAATGCGGCGACCCTTCTTGCGGATGCGATACGTCTTGAGCAATCCCTGGTCGCGGCGGGACTGCACGGTTTCCGGTCGCGCCTGGACGATATACAGCTTGCCGGTATCGCCGTCCCGCGCCCATTCCATGTCCATCGGCATCCCGTAGTGGCGCTCGATGGCGACCGCCCACCGCGCCAACTGCAAGATGTCGTCGTCGCCCAGGACGTATCCTTCCCGCTCGGCCTTCGAGGTCGGGACGTTGCGGGTGCGCTGGCCGTCGCGGTTCGCATAGATCAGTTTGATCGCCTTGCCGCCGGTATGCTTTTCGATGATCGGCGCCAGACGGCGGTTTTCGACCAGCGGCTTGAACACCACGTATTCGTCGGGATCGACCAGGCCGCGGACGATATTCTCGCCCAATCCCCAGACGGCGTTGATCAGCACCACGTGTTCAAATCCGGTTTCGGTATCGATCGAAAACATGACCCCGGATCCGCCGCTGCCGGCCCGGATCATCATCTGCACGCCAACCGAAAGCGCGACCTTGCAGTGCTCGAAGCCGCGGGCGTCGCGATAGCTGATCGCGCGATCGGTATACAGCGATGCGAAACAGCGTCGGCAGGCGTCCAGAAGCGCCGTATCGCCGGCGACGTTCAGGAAGCTCTCCTGCTGGCCGGCGAAGCTGGCGTCGGGCAGATCCTCGGCGGTGGCGCTGCTGCGCACCGCCACGTCCGGGCGCCGCTGGCCGCTTCGCGTCCCCAGTTCCCGGTACGCGGCTTTGATTTCCGCCGCCATCGGCGACGGCCAGGCGCCGCCCAGAATCGCCTGGCGAATGTTCCGCCCGGTTTCCTCCAGGGACACATGGCCGCTCCGGAAATCGGCAATCGCGGCATTGATCCGGGCGTCCAGCCGGTTCGCGGCAAGAAACCGGCGATAGGCATCGGCGGTGACCGCAAACCCGGTCGGAACGTCGACGCCTCGCTTCTTCAGCTTCGTGACCATTTCGCCCAGCGACGCGTTCTTGCCGCCGACACGGGCGATATCGCTCCTTCCGACCTTGTCGAACCACAATATCGTCGGCGGCGCGGACGGCATTGGCGGCATCCCTGGTTTGGCCGGCAAACCCCAATAAGAGCGCGATTCCCGGCGTAATGCCAGACCGCGTTGGTCCAGGCCCGGTGGCGGCGGCGGGGTCGGGATGCTATGCAAAGGCGATATGGAACTCCCGTTCATCTGCGACCTCGCGGCGATATTTCCGGAACGCCTGCGCGGCCGTGACTGGGCAGCGTCTGAGATGCCAGCGGCGCTGGCGCGCCTCGCCGGTCCCGTTGCCCGGCTGCGCGCGGACCACGCCGCGGCGGCATTGCCGCACTGGGCGCTGCCGTACCGGCGCGACGATCTGGCGGCGCTCGCGCCGCTGGCGGACCACCTGAAGACGAAATTCGCCGATGTCGTCGTGCTGGCGACCGGCGGCTCCAGCCTCGGCGGCCGGGCGCTGCTGGCCCTGACCGAGGGGCGGACGCCTGGCGCTCGCCTGACGTTCTGCGACAACCTCGACCCGGCGGAGATGGACGCGCTGTTGCGTGGCCTGGACCTGGCCCGCACCGCGTTTCTGGTGATTTCGAAATCCGGCGGCACCGGCGAGACACTGACCCAGGTGCTGGTCTGCCTCGACGCCCTGC
>JAQBXG010000089.1 GCA_027625125.1 Pseudomonadota bacterium | reverse complement strand
ACTCGCACGTCCAGCGCTTCGCGGGAATCCCAAACCGGATTCCAATGTCAGGGTCAATCCACTAGCACTTTGGTTTGACTTCGGACCGCGGATTGACTACATGGGATCGTACTTGCCGAGCGGGCCATTGTTGCCTTTCCCCCCAAGCCCGCTTCGTTGTCCAGACATTGCCGCCGTCGGCGGCGGCGGCACGTGGCCCTTCGGGCGCCGGTTCTGCGACGTTCTGCTTCCAGAAACAATTCCGACAACATTGAGCACGCAATGAATCTCCAGGAACTGAAGCTGAAGTCTCCGACCGAACTTCTCGCGTTTGCCGAGGCGCACAACGTTGAGAACGCGAACTCGCTGCGCACGCAGGACATGATGTTCGCGATCCTGAAACAGCTCGCGGACGAAAACGTCGAGATCACCGGCGTCGGCGTGCTGGAGATTTTGCAGGACGGATTCGGCTTTCTGCGTTCGCCGGAATCGAACTACCTGCCCGGCCCCGACGACATCTATGTCAGCCCCAGCCAGGTGCGCAGATTTGCGCTGCGGACCGGCGACACCGTCGAGGGCGAAATCCGCGCCCCGAAGGAGGGCGAGCGGTACTTCGCGCTGCTCAGGGTCAAGAGCATCAATTTCGAAGAGACGGAGGCGGTGCGCCACAAGGTCAATTTCGACAATCTGACGCCGTTGTACCCCGAACAGATGCTGAAGATGGAGGTCGAGGACAACGGCGACAAGAAACGCGACCGCACCGATCGCATCGTCGATCTGATTACGCCGTTGGGCAAAGGCCAGCGCGGCTTGATCGTCGCGCCGCCGCGGACCGGCAAGACGATGATGCTGCAAAGCATCGCCCATTCCATTTCGATCAATCACCCCGATGTGTATCTGATCGTTCTGCTGATCGACGAGCGTCCCGAAGAAGTCACCGACATGAAGCGTTCGGTCAAAGGCGAAGTCGTCAGTTCGACATTCGATGAACCGGCCAGCCGTCACGTGCAGGTCGCCGAAATGGTGATCGCCAAGGCCAAGCGCCTGGTCGAATACAAGCGCGATGTCGTGATCCTGCTCGATTCGATCACGCGCCTGGCGCGCGCCTATAACACCGTCGTGCCGTCGTCGGGCAAGGTGCTGACCGGCGGCGTCGACGCCAACGCGTTGCAACGTCCGAAGCGGTTCTTCGGCGCCGCCCGCAATATCGAGGACGGCGGTTCGCTGACGATCGTCGCGACGGCGCTGATCGATACCGGCAGCCGCATGGACGAAGTGATCTTTGAAGAGTTCAAGGGCACCGGCAATTCCGAAATCATTCTGGATCGCAAGTTGTCCGACAAGCGCACCTGGCCGGCGATCGACATCACCCGGTCGGGCACCCGCAAGGAAGAGCTGCTGGTCGACAAGGGCACGCTGTCGAAGATGTGGGTGTTGCGCCGCATCCTGATGCCGATGGGCGTCGTCGACGGCATGGAGTTTCTGCTCGGCAAATTGAAGAACACAAAGAACAACGACGAGTTCTTCGAATCGATGAACGGCTAGTCCGCTTCGCCGAATTCCTCCAGCGCCCGTTCGAGCGGCGCCAGATACGCCGCGTAATTCTTCCAGCGCCCGATCGCCTGAGTCGTCAACAGTTGCCGCACCTGCCAGCGCGATGCTGTCGCGACCGTTTGATCCGAAGTGCGGAAGTCCAGCACCGCATCGTTCCAGTGCAGACCGGCGTCGTGCGCCAATTGCCGCGCCGTAGCGACCGGGTTCCGCACCAGTTGTTCATAGGCAACGGTCCGGATCGGCAAGCACGCTTGCCAGTGGCGCATCAACCGCGAAACGTGGGCGGCCCAGGCGCCCAGGGTCTTGAGATCCCCCGCATAGCCGTGTTGTCCGCCGACGGTGTTCGTGAAGATCGACAGGCACGTATCCCGCACGTCGCGTTCGCAATGAATGACTCGTAGCGGCGCGACCAACAGCGCCGCCAGGCCGACATCGAACACGTGATCGGGCGTTTTGTCGACGACGCGCAGCGCTTGCGGCGCGAGTGCGCGTCGGCGCGCCAGCAGCCATTCCGCCAATGGCGCGACATGCTCGCGGGAAAGCTTCGCAACGCACGACGGATATGACCCGCCGGAGCCGGCATACGGCAAATTGCGGCGCAACACGAACAGGTCATGGAACTCACCGGCGCCGAATGCGTCGGGGTGCGCGGCCAGCATGCGCTCGACCAGTGTCGCGCCCGAGCGCGGCATGCCGACGACGAACACCGGCAGCTCCGATTTGGTCGCGAGGTCCGGCGCGCGCGCCAACAGCGCCGGCGAATACGTCTTGATCAATTCGGTGACGCGGCGGATATGCGCGCCGATGTCGAACGGCTGGGCGCGCACGCGGACGCGGTTGCCGGCCGCGAAGTGCGCGAACGCGGCGTCGAAATCGCCCCGCCGGTCGTGCAGGTGGCCAAGCGCGAACGCTGCCCGTATCTGTTCGCGGTCAGGCAAATCACCGCGGGCGACCAGATCCGCCAGAGTCTGTTCCCGCGCCGGCGAGAGTTCGCGGCCGCGGTTGTCGACCAGCCCGGCCAGCGCCCAGACGTTTTCGGGGTTCCGGTGCAGCACTTCCTCGAACGTAGCCGCTGCGTCGTCGAACCGCCCCTGGCGTTCCTGGATATTCGCGATCTGGTTGGCGACGTGGTCGCGGTCGCGGGACTCCGGCAATGCCTTCAGTACCAGGATCGCCTCGCCGGCGTTGCCCGCAAGGACCAGAGCGTCGGCGAGGTTGGAGGCGACGCGGGCGTCGCCGGGACGTGCCGCCGCCGCCTTGCGGAACTCCGCCACAGCCTCGTCGAACCGGAGGTCCGCCTTCAGCGCCAGCCCGTAGTTGTTGGCGCCGCCGGGGATTTCCGGCTTTTCCTGCAGCGCCTCGCGAAACAGCGGCAGCGCTTCGAACGTGCGGCGCACCTGGGCCAACGCCGATGCCGCGAGCACCTTTGTCGCCGCATCGTCGGGGGCGAGTGCGCGCGCCTTCGCAAACGCTTCGACCGCTGCGTCGGCATCGCCGACCGATTGCAACGCCGTGCCGAGATTGCGAAACGCCGAAGCGCGATGCGGTAACACGGCCGCCGCCTTCTTCAGTGTCCGCACGCCGTCCCTGGCCTGTCCCATCTGCATCTGCAAGACGCCGAGGGCGCCGAGTACGGTGGCGTCGCGCGGGGCGGCCCGGGCCGCCTTGCGGAAATGGGCGAGCGCCTGGTCGTGTCGGCCGGATTCCATTTCGGCCAGGCCCAGGTTGTACTGAATCTGCGGCGAATTCGGTTTGAGTTTGGCCGCCGTTTCCAGCGCCTCGCGTCCGTCGCCCTTCCTGCCGAGCAGGTTGAGCGCGATGCCCAGATTCATATGGGCATCGGCGTGCTTCGGTTCGGCGGCGATCGCGCGCCGAAACAGATCTGCCGCGGCCTTCGCGTCCTTTGCCTGCATCGCGACGACGCCAAGCAGGAACAGCGCCTCGCCGTGTCGCGGATTGCGGGTCAGCACCTGGCGGCAGGCGATCTGGGCCTCGCGCAGATTCCCTTCCGCGAGCGCCGAGCGGGCGCGGCCGAGCGGCGAGGCCGCCGCGGTTATCGCCACGGCCTGGCGCTCATGTCAGCACGCCCTCGTGGCGCAACAGCCTGGCCTTTGTCTCAAGGCCCTTGCCGCCGGAGTAGCCGCCGAGCGAGCCGTCCGACGCGACGACCCGATGGCACGGCACCAGAATCGGCACCGGATTGGCGCGGCAAGCGCCGCCGATCGCCCGCGGTGACGTATCCAGCGCCTTCGCGAGCTCGCCGTACGATGTGACCTGGCCGGCCGGGACCTGCAACAGCAATTGCCACACCTGCATGCGGAACGGCGTTCCGGTGGATGCGAGGGCGAAATCCGGCGGCCGGAAATGCCCCTGGAAATAGTCCTCGAGCCAGACCTGGACCTTTTGCTGGTTCGGCGAATACGGATTGCGCGCCGGCGGTCCCTTCCAGGACACCGACGTAACGCCGTGCTCGTTCTCTTCAATATGCAGGAAGCCGACCGACGAGGCGTAGACGAATTTTCCGGTCATCGTACCTGCTCCCATGCCGCCGCCAGCGCCGCCGCTGCGACCACCGGCGCGGCGCACACCGGCCCAACACATACATAGGCGGCGGCCCCGCCGTCGACCTGCATCTTGCCGGTGGCGGGATGGTCGGGCGGCAACGGCTCGCCCGGCGCGATCACGCGCAACAGCCTGTTCGGCGTCGGCAGCGCAAACGCCGCCCGCACCAGCGCGTCAGTGGCGTCGTCGCCGCGGCGGCCGACCACGACGATCTGCACCGCGCCGGCGAGGACGTCCCATGCATTCAGCAGCGCCGCGAGCGCGGCCGGGTTCCGCGCCGCGTCGGCGGCGAAGACGTCGAACACCGCCTCGGCGCGGTCGCGCACCTCATCGTCGCCTTCGAGCCAGTACAACCGCGCCAGCACCTCGGCCGCCAGGGCGTTGCCGGACGGCTGGGCCGAATCGTGGGCGTGGCGCGGCCGCACCAACAGCCGCGCATCGCCGTCGGTGGCAGCGAAGAAGTATCCGCCCGATTGGGGATCGCCGAAGCGCCGGTCAAGTTCCGCTGCCCACGCCCGTGCGCGGGCCAGATGCGCCCCGTCGCCGGTCGCCTCGAACAGCGCCAGCGCGGCCCGCGCCATCGCCGCGTAGTCGTCGAGGAAACCCAGGTCGCCGGCGACCCCGCCACATGCGGCGTGCGCAAGCCGGTCGCCGTCGCCGTGGCTGGCGCGTACGGCGGCAAAGGCGTTTTCGGCCGCCGCCAGCCATTCGGGGTTTTCGAACGCGGTCGCGGCCTCGACCAGGGCGGCGATCATCAACCCGTTCCAGTCCGCCAGCGCCTTGTCGTCGCGGGCCGGGGGCACACGGCGGCCACGCACCGCCAGCAGCGCCGCGCGGTCGGCCGCGAACGGGGCTTCGTCGACGGGCGACGCGAACGCCTGGCCCGAGCGGTGCAGGATGTTGACGCCTTCCCAATTGCCGTCGGGCAGCACGCCATAGGCGGCGCAGAACGGGGCGGCGCGGTCGCCAAGCACATTGGCGATCTCGTCGGCGGTCCAGACCGCGAACCGCCCTTCCTCGCCGTCGGAGTCGGCGTCGAACGACGATACGAACGCGCCGCTGTCGTCGCGCATTTCGCGCAGCGCCCACGCCACCGTCTCGGCGACGCGGGCCGCATACAACGGGCTTCGGGTCTTGCGCCAGACCTGGGTCAAGAGGGCGATGAACTGCGCATTGTCGTACAGCATCTTTTCGAAGTGCGGCACCAGCCAGGTCTCGTCGACCGCGTAGCGAGCGAACCCGCCGCCCAGATGGTCGTAGATGCCGCCCTGGCACATGCGGTCGAGGGCGAGACGGACGGCGTCGCCGGCGGCGGCCTCGCCACGCAGATGCGCCCGCCACAGCAATTCGAGAACGCTCAGTTGCGGAAACTTCGGCGCTCCGTTCAGGCCGCCGTAAACGGTGTCCATCGCCGGCAGCAACGCCGCCGCCGCGCGGTCGAGGAACCCCGGCGAGAGTTCGGGCCGGGCGCCGCCGACCGGCTGTGACATCGCGGTGACGGCGCCGATCATCTGGCGGGCGGTGTCGGCGATCTGTTCGGGCTGGGTGCGATACAGCTCGGCGATGCGCAGCAGCACGTCGGGAAAGCCGGGGCGGCCCCAGCGCGCGTCCGGCGGAAAATAGGTGCCGCCCCAGAACGGCGCGCCGTCCGGGGTCAGAAACATCGTCAACGGCCAGCCGCCCTGGCCCTCCATCGCGGCGAGCGCGGTCTGGTACACCTGGTCCAGGTCCGGCCGTTCCTCGCGGTCGACCTTGACGCAAACATAGTTCTCGTTCATCAGCCGGGCCGTCGCCTTGTCTTCGAAGCTTTCGTGGGCCATGACATGGCACCAATGGCAGGCGGCGTAGCCGATGCTGAGCAGGATCGGTTTATCCTCGGCCCCGGCGCGGGCGAACGCCGCGTCCCCCCACGGCACCCAGTCGACGGGATTGTCGCGGTGCTGCAACAGATAGGGGCTGGTGGCGTGCGCGAGGGCGTTGCTCATTGCGGTTCCGGGAGATCCTATGACCGACGAACAGGTTTTTCGCTGTCACGTCTTTGTCTGCACGAATCAGCGGCCGGAGGACGATCCGCGCGGGTGCTGCCATGCGAAGGGGAGCGTGCGGCTGCGCAACTACATGAAGGCGCAGGCGAAGAAACTGGGACTCGACGACGTGCGCGTCAACCTTGCCGGCTGTCTCGACCGTTGCGAGCATGGCCCGTCGATCGTCGTCTACCCCGAGGGTGTCTGGTATACGGCGACCACGGAGGCGGAGATCGACGAGATCCTCGAATCCCATATTGTCAGCGGCAAGCCGGTCGCGCGGCTGCGCATGCCGCCGAAGGCGGCCAAGGACACGGAGTGAGCACGATCTACGCATTGTCCAGCGGCCGCGGGCGAGCCGGAATCGCCGTCGTGCGGGTATCGGGACCGCGCGCCGGGGCTGCCCTCGACGCGGTTCTGGGACACCGGCCGGCCCCGCGCCTGGCCCACGCCGCCGTGCTGCGGGACGCCGACGGCGGCGCCATCGACCACGGACTGGCGTTGTGGTTTCCCGGCCCGGCGAGCGCCACCGGCGAGGATGTCGCGGAGTTCCATGTCCATGGCGGGGTTGCGGTCGTGCAGGCGCTGTATCGGGCGCTGGCGGCGGTGCCGGGGCTGCGGATGGCCGCGGCGGGGGAGTTCACGCGGCGGGCGTTCGCCAGCGGCAAACTGGACTTGACCCAGGTGGAGGCGATTGCCGACCTGATCGCGGCCGAGACCGACGGGCAGCGGCGGCAGGCGGCCCGGCAGCTCGACGGCGAGCTCGGGCGTCTGCTCGAAGGCTGGCGGGCACGGCTGCTGCGGGCGCTGGCGCAGGTGGAGGCGGCGATCGACTTTGCCGATGAAGAAG
>JAQBXG010000088.1 GCA_027625125.1 Pseudomonadota bacterium | reverse complement strand
CGCTCGCCGCGCAACTGGATGAGATCGCCGCCGCCGGCGATGCGCGGTCGCCGGCGGTCGCGGCGGACGTGCGCGAGGCGCTGAAGGCGTTCGTGGCCGCGGGCCGGGCCGACGTGCGGAAGCGATTCGAGGCCGGGGCCTTGCGCGGCGTCGAAGCGGCGCGGGCCATCGCCGATATGACCGACGAGGTTGTCGCGTCGCTGTACCACTTCACGGTCGCCCACGCCTGCCCGCCCGAGGGCGGCGGCGCGGACCTGTCGGTGCTGGCCGTCGGCGGATATGGCCGCGCCGAAATGGCGCCCCATTCCGATGTCGATATCCTGTTCCTGCTGTCGCATTCGCAATCCGCATGGGGCAAGCGTGCGGTCGAATCGATGCTGTATGTGCTGTGGGACCTGGGCCTGAAGGTCGGTCACGCGACACGCACCGTCGACGAATGCGTGCGGCTCGCGAAGTCCGACATCACGATCCGCACGTCGGTGCTGGAGGCGCGATTGCTGTGCGGCGACGAAGCGCCGGCGCGGGAACTCCGGCGCCGGTTTCGGGCCGAGATCGCGGCGAACACCGGCCCGGCGTTCGTCGAAGCCAAACTGGCGGAGCGCGACGAGCGCCATCGCAGGCTCGGCGACTCGCGGTACCTGGTCGAGCCGAACGTCAAGGACGGCAAGGGCGGCCTTCGCGATCTGCATACGCTGTTCTGGATCGCCAAGTACCTGTACCAGGTCGATGACGTCTCGGAACTGGTCGAGCACGGCGTGTTCACGCCGCGCGAGTTGCGCCGGTTTGAAAAGGCGCAGAACTTCTTGTGGGCGGTGCGCATCCAGTTGCATTTTCTGGCCGGGCGGGCCGAAGAGCGCGTCACGTTCGATCTCCAGTCCGAACTGGGCGCGCGCCTGGGATACAAGGCCCATTCCGGTGCCAAGTCGGTCGAACGCTTCATGAAGCACTATTACCTGCATGCCAAGGAAGTCGGCGATCTGACCCGCATCTTCTGCGCGATGCTGGAGGACAGCCACCCGAAGCCGCGCAAGTTTTCGCTGTTCGGCCGCGCGCCAAAGCCGACGACCGAAGGCGCGTTCGTCATCCACGGATCGCGAGTCGACGTGCGCGACCCGGACGCGTTCGTCAAGGATGCGCGCAACCTGTTGCGCCTGTTCCATTTGGCGCAGGAACGCGAGGTGGATATCCATCCGCGGGCGCTGCGGCTGGTGACCCAGAACCTGGGTCGCATCGATCACGAACTGCGCGGCGATGCCGAGGCGGGAAAGCTGTTCCTCGAAATGCTGACTTCGCGCAAAAACCCGGAATCGACGTTGCGGCGCATGAACGAGGCCGGCGTGTTCGGCCGCTTCATGCCCGACTTCGGCCGCGTCGTCGCCCAGATGCAGCACGACATGTATCATGTGTACACGGTCGACGAGCATACGATCCGCGCCATCGGCATCCTCGCCGAACTCGAAGCGGGCAAGCTGGCCGACGACCACCCGCTGTCGGACAAGATCGTGCACAAGGTGCTGTCCCGCCGCACGCTTTACCTGTCGGTGCTGTTGCACGACATCGCCAAGGGCCGCGGCGGCAACCATTCGGTTCTGGGCGCGGAGGTGGCGGAGCGCGTCGGCCCGCTGCTGGGGCTGGAGCCGGAGGAAACCGAAACGGTGGCGTGGCTGGTGCTGCATCATCTGGACATGAGCCGCACCGCGTTGCGCCGCGACCTGTCGGACCCGAAGACGATCCGCGATTTCGCCGAGCTTGTGCAAAGCACCGAACGCCTCAGGCTGCTGCTGGTCCTGACCGTCGTCGACATTCGCGCGGTGGGGCCGGGGCGGTGGAACGGCTGGTCGGCGCAGTTGTTGCGCGAGTTGTACTACCTGACCGAAGAGTTTCTGGCCGGCGGCGACTCGATGGCCGGCAGCAGCGCCGAGCGCGTGGCCCGCGCCCGCGCCGACCTCGACGCCCGCCTCGCCGACTGGACCGAGGCGGAGCGCCGCGCCCACACCGCGCGCTTCTATCCGAACTACTGGGCATCGTTCGATCTGGACACCCAGGAGCGCCACGCGCGGTTCCTGCGCTCGCTCGGCGATGCGCCGGGACTGTTGGAGATCGACGCGCATCCCGATCCCGCTCGCGACAGCACCGAGATCACCGTCTATACGCCGGACCACGCCGGATTGTTCGCCGGCATCGCCGGGGCGATGGCCGCCCGCGGCGTCGATATCGTCAGCGCCCGCGTCACGACGACAACCGACGGCATGGCGTTGCAAAACCTGATCGTTCAGGCGGCGGGCGGCGGCCAGGTGTCCGGCGCCGACACGCTGGCGCAACTGAAGCGGACGATCGACGAAGTGCTGACGGGAGCGCGCAATCCGGCCCAACTGATCCGGCAACGGCGCCAGCCTGCGGGGCGCACCAGCGTCTTTACCTATGCGCCGCGCGTCCTGGTCGACAACGCCGCCAGCGACACTCATACGGTCGTCGAGGTCAACGGCCGCGACCGGCGCGGATTTCTGTATACGGTCACGCGCGCGCTGACCGACCTTGGGGTTTCGATCACCAGCGCCCGCATCGCCACCTACGGCGAACGCGCGGTCGATGTGTTTTATATCCGCGATCTGATCGGCAAGAAGATCACGTCGGAATCCCGTATCGAGAAACTGCGCGCGACGTTGCTTGCGGCGCTGGCCGAAGATTCCGCCCCGGGCCAACAGGCCCCCGGTGCGGCGGCCGAATAAAAACTCCGTCCGCCTCGCTTGAATCTGTTCCGTGCCATCGCCACGGTCGGCGGCTACACGCTGGCAAGCCGCATCGCCGGATTCGTCCGTGACATTCTGATCGCCGCGATTGTCGGCGCCAGCATGGTCGGCGACGCTTTCTTTGTCGCGTTCAAGATACCCAACCTGTCTCGCCGCCTGTTTGGCGAGGGCGCGTTCGCGGCAGGGTTCGTGCCGATCTTTTCATCGACGCTCGAACGCGACGGCCCCGAAGCGGCGCGCGCATTCGCCGAGGACGCGCTGGCGATTCTCGCGGTGACCCTGGGCGTCATGCTGGCGTTGTTCGAGCTGGCGATGCCGTGGCTGATGCTGGGCCTCGCACCCGGGTTTGCCGCCGACCCGGCGAAGTTCGATCTGGCGGTGGCGCTGACCCGGATCACGTTCCCCTATTTGCTGTTGGTCTCGCTGGTGTCCTTGTATGCGGGGGTGCTGAATTGCCTTGGGCGGTTCGCGGTCGCGGCGGCGACGCCGATCCTGTTGAACCTGTGCCTGATCGGCGCGCTGTTGGGTTTGCGCGACGCTTTGCCGACGCCGGGCCATGCGCTGGCGTGGGGGGTCGCCGCCGCCGGTGTCGCGCAGTTGGTGTGGATCGTGCTGGCGACGGCGCGGGCCGGGGTGCGGCTGCGGCTGCATCGCCCGCGCTTTACGCCAAAGGTGCGGGATCTGCTGCGGCGCATGATGCCGGCGACCGTGGGGTCCGGCGTCGCCCAGATCAATATCGCCGTCGACGTCATTCTGGCATCGCTGTTGCCGGCGGGGTCGGTGTCGTACCTGTTCTTCGCCGACCGCCTGACGCAGCTGCCGCTCGGAATCCTGGGCGCGGCCACCGGCACTGCGCTGTTGCCGCTGCTGTCGCGGTCGGTCGGCCGTGGCGACGGCGCCGGCGCGCAAGCCACGTTCAACCGCGCTGCCGAGGTGGCGTTGCTGCTGGCGCTGCCCTCCTCCGTTGCGCTCGTCGCAGTCGCGCAGCCGATCGTGCATGTGCTGTTCGAACGCGGCGCATTCGACGCCGCCGCAACCGCCGCCACCGCCCAGGCGGTCTGGGCCTATGCGCTGGGCGTGCCCGCCTATGTGTTGATCAAAGTGCTGTCGCCGGGGTTCTTCGCCAATGGCGACACGAAAACGCCGGTCTTGATCGGTGTCGCCGCGATGCTGGCCAACCTGGTGCTCAACCTGCTGTTGATGGGTCCGCTGCTGCATGCGGGACTGGCGCTGGCCACCGCGATTGCGGCCTGGGCGAACGCGGCGCTCTTGTATGTGTTCCTGCGTCGCCGCGGATTTTTTGTGCCGGACGCCGCCCTGCGCCGGGCGCTGCCGCGCGTCGCCATTGCCACCGCCGGGCTGGGCGCGGCGCTGTGGTTCGCGACCGACCGGATGTCGCCGTGGTTCGCGGGATCAGAGCCGGTGCGGGCCGCCGCGCTGACGGCGCTGGTCGTCGGCGGCATCGTCCTGTACGCCGCGCTCGCCCATGTCACCGGCGCGGCGACATTCGGCAGGATTCTCAGACTCGTCGGCCGCCGCGGCCATTGACCGCCCCCGGCGGCGCACGCGATAACGCCGGACCATGAACGCCGCCCCAAAGCCCCGCGTCTATTCCGCCGTGCAACCGACTGGCAATCTGCACCTCGGCAACTATCTCGGCGCGATCAAGAACTGGGTCGATCTCCAGGACGGCTACGACTGCCTCTATAACGTCGCCGACCTGCATGCGATTACCGAACAGCAAGACCCGGCGGCGCTTCGCGCCCATACGCGGTCGGTGGCGGCGTGCCTGCTGGGGGCGGGGATCGATCCCGAACGGTCGATCCTGTTCGTGCAAAGCCACGTTTCGGGCCATGCGGAGCTGGCGTGGATCTTCAATTGCGTCGCCCGCCTCGGTTGGCTGAACCGCATGACCCAGTTCAAGGACAAGGCGGGCAAGCACCGCGAAAACGCCTCCGCCGGCCTCTACGTCTACCCGAACCTGATGGCCGCCGACATTTTGCTCTACAAGGCCAGCCACGTGCCGGTCGGCGAGGACCAGCGCCAGCATCTGGAGCTGTGCCGCGATATCGCCCAGTCGTTCAACAGCCAGTATGGCACCCAGACGTTTCCGTTGGTCGAGCCGCTGATTCTGGGGGTCGCGGCGCGGGTGATGAGCCTGCGCGACGGCAGCCGCAAGATGAGCAAGTCCGAACCGTCCGACGCCTCGCGCATCAACCTGACCGACACCGCCGAACAGATTCAGACGAAAATCCGCAAGGCCCGCACCGACCCCGATCCGCTGCCGGGCGCGCCCGGCGGGCTGGACGCTCGGCCCGAAGCGCGCAATCTGGTCGGCATCTACGCGGCCCTGGGCAACAAGACCCCGGCGGCGGTCTGCGCCAAATTCGACGGCGCGCAGTTCTCGACGTTCAAGGAGGCGCTTGCCGATCTGACCGTCGCCGCCCTCGCGCCGATCACCCGCGAGATGGACCGGCTGTTGCGCGATCCCGGCCACATCGACACGGTGCTGGCCGCCGGCGCCGAACGCGCCCGCGATCTCGCTGCCCCGGTGCTGGCCGAGGTCAAGCACACCGTGGGCTTCCTGCCGGGCTGATCGCGCCCGCAGTCACCGCAGTCATCGGGCAGTTACTGCAATCCTACGCGCCGGTCCGGCCAGCGCCGAATCGGCGCACTGCTGCCTCACCTCTGCGAACGATGTTCTGAATCTCCGGTGATTCGGGCACTCGTGCCAGCGCCCCCCGCGCATCGCCCAACGCCCGCGTCATCTCGTCTGGCCGGTGCCCGTCGCCGTAACCTAGAATCGCATTGACCGCTCCCTTGGCGAGTTCAAGCTGGATGTCGGCGTGGTCCGGATGACGTTCTGCGACTTGGCGTAATTCGGCCAGCGCCTCCGCCATGTCGTCCCACCGCTGCCCGTCGCCGAATCTGACGACCGCGTTGACCGCGCCTTTGGCGAGGGTAAGCTGGATGTCGGTGTTGTCAGGGTGCCGTTCGGCGACCTGGCGCAATTCGGCCAGCGCCGACGCCATCTCGTCCCACCGCTGTCCTTCGCCGTAGCTGGTTGCGGCATTGAAAGCGCCCTCGGCGAGGATAAGCTGGATGTCGGTGTTATCCGGGTGCCGTTCGGCGACTTGGCGCAATTCGGCCAGCGCCGACGCCATGTCGTCCCACCGCTGCCCGTCGCCGAATCTGCCGACCGCGTTGACCGCGCCATTGGCGAGTCGGATCTGGATGTCGGTGTTATCCGGGTGCCGTTCGGCGACCTGGCGCAATTCAGCCAGCGCCGACGCCATGTCGTCCCACCGCTGCCCTTCGCCGTATCGGCTGACCGCGTTGACCGTGCCACCGGCGAGTTCAAGCTGGATGTCGGTATCGTCCGGGTGCCGTTCGGCAACTTGGCGCAATGCGTGGAACGCCTGAGTCATCTCGTCCCACCGTTTCTCTTCGCCATATCGGTTGATCGCGTTAACTGCCCCCTCCGCCATCGCCAGCGTCAGATCGGCGTCGTCGGGGTGAGCCGCAGCCGTGTCGCGCAACATGGCCCAGTGCCGTTCTCCGCCGGTGATGTCCAATTCAGCGATTAGCCATACGCGCACGCGGCCCCACCACAACCTTGCGGCTGCATGTTCCGGCAGACGATCCAGCGACGGCAGCGCCTCGTGCTCCGGGAAGTCACGGTGAATCAGCATCAACGTGCGGGCGACGCGGTTGGGGGCCGCCTCCCAGGCCGCGTCCAGAAATGCCTGCCGGTGCGACTCGTTCAGCTTTTGGAACTCCGCCAGAACGAAATATCCCGCCAGAATATCCGGCCGGATTGCCGGAATCGATCCGGCGCAGTCGGTCGCGAACAATCGGTCCAAGGTTGGTTTGATGTCCGGTTTGTCGCGCAGTTCGGGCCGGTAGGCATTTGCCGCTTCCCAGCCCAGACCGCGCGTCAGCGAGGCGAGCGCGACCACCGGCACAACGTCTTCGTCCAGGCCGCCATCGATAAGTTTCCGCCGCGATCGCTTGGCGAATTCATCCAGCGCCGTGTGTGCGCCATCCACACTCCCCTGCGTTGCCATCGCCAGCAATGCGTAGATCGGCAGGCCGGAAGCTCGCTGTTTGACTGCTGCAACATCAACCGGCAGCGTCGATCCAGTCCGCTTCGACCAGTTCGCCAGCAGCTTGTTCAGCTGATCTTCAGTCAGATGCTTCAGATGCAGCGGTTGCGAATACCGGTGACGCATTAGGGTCAGTACTCAATTATGGGATTCCCGTCGCTCCGGTGATGTGATTCAAGTGTCCTCATTGCGG
>JAQBXG010000087.1 GCA_027625125.1 Pseudomonadota bacterium | reverse complement strand
CACCGGCAACGCGGTCGGCGAAGCGCTGGCCTGGGCCGTCGCCGCCACACTGTCGGACGCCGACGCACGCCGCGCCAACGGAGCGGTACGCCTGGCGGCGGCCGAGTCGCCGCTGCGGGACGCAAACCTGCTGATCGGGCTGGGGCCGGTCGACACCCTGGCCGCCCGCGTCGCCGACGCCGAGGAGAACCTGGATTACGAACGCGGGGCCGCGGCGCCGCCGACGGATGCCGAGCAAACGGCGGCGTTTCTGCAGCAATACCCGAACGCGAATCGCGAGGCGCGTGAGTTCATCGCGGGACTCCGCGCGCAACTGGGCCTCGACGGGTCGGCGCCCTAGCGGCGGCGAAAATCCTCCGGCAGAATCGCGCCGGTCAGCACCGCGTCGATCATCGTCGCGCGGTCGAGGCGGGCGCCGGTCAGATTGGCGCCGGTCAGGTCGGCTTCCCTGAGTTCGGCGCTGAACAAATCCGCCTGGCGCATATCGGCATTCAAAAACTTCGCCCGCACCATCTGGGCGTCGATCAACACCGTCAGCTGCAACAACGCGTCCGTCAGGTCCGCGCCCCGCAGTTGCGCACCGTTCAAATGGGAGCCGGAAAGGTCCGCCTCGACGAGGACAGCACCGCCGAGGCGGCCGTCGCGCATGTCCGCCAGGCGAATGTCAGCGCCGGTCAGGTCGGCGCGGATCAGGCCGATCGTGCCGGCCATCACCCGCTGCAGGTTCGCATCGCGCACATTGGCGCCGTCCAGGTGGGCTTCGAACAGCATGGCCCCGGCCAGCATCGCGCCTTCGAGGTTGGCGCGCTTCAAGTCGGCCTTGTTCAGGTTGGCGCCGGCGAGATTGGCACCCGCCAGATTGGCGCCGGTCATCAGGGCATCGTGCAGATTTGCGCCCGCAAGGTTCGCGCCGGCCAGGTTCGCACCGCGCAGATCCGCCCGCTTCAGCTGCGCCCCGGCAAGGTCACAGCCGGGGCAATCGCGGGCGCGGAGCACGTCCGGGCTCGTCTCCGGCCGATGATCCGCCAGTGCGGCGAGGCGGGCCTCCACCTCCGGCACCGGGGAGGTGGCGAACAGCTCCAGACGGGTTTCGCTGCGGAACTGGCCCGTCGTCGGCAACTGGGTGCGGGGATCGATCGCGAACTGGCCGGCCTTGCGATACAGGTGCCCTTCGAGAACCACGCGGACGCTTCCGTCATCGAACGGTTTTTCGCAGCGGCGCTTCAGGAATCGGCCGGTGAAATCTTCTTCGCCTTCCGCGCGCGGCAGATCGATGCAATCCCAGCCGTCCTGGCCGTAGCGGCCGAGCAAGAAGCTGCGCAGCGATACGCCGAGTTCACGCGTTTCCTCGTCCGTGCGGTCATCGCTGACCATGCGGAGGCCGGCAAGAAACCCATCGCCGTCGAACAGCGCCGACACGATGACCGGCAGCGCATAGGAGGTTGTGCCGCCATACAGCGCCGTCTGCACCTCAAGCCGGTGCGCCTTGGCGGCGAATTCCACCTCGTCGTCGTAGCGAAAGTGCACCTCGTGCAGTCCGGTATCTTCCTCGGCGTTGCAGCGCGCGAATTCGTCGAACCCACCGAGCGGCAGCGACGGTGGCCCGCCGCGTGTGCCGCACGCATAGTCGGCGAATTCGCGCGGCAGTTCGGTGGCGTGCAGCCCGAATTCCAGATCGAACATCGTTCTGGTGCGCACTTCTGTCTGGGCGTGGGCCACCGAAGACACCGATGCCGCCATGGCCAGCGCCACGATCGCCCGCCGCCGGCCTCGAGCGGCCCCTGTCGCCGGACGCAACTCCAGAATCGCCATGGCTCGACCACCATCCTTCAACCCGCTCGCTATCGATGGTACCATATCCGCCGCGCGGCTTCGACACGAGGAGGACGATACGATGCGTTTGCTGGCCGGTTTGGCGATTTCGACGTGCGTGGTGGTGGCGCTTTGGGCGGCGCCGGCGGCGGCGCAAAACATCGATTTGGGCAAAAGCGTGTATCAGACCAAGGTGCAATGTCCGCTGTGCCATGGTTGGGCCGGGCACGGGGTTCACGAGGATCCGCGCGCTCCGAACGGCGCCAATCTGCGCGAGACGGCGATGGACGCCGAGGCGCTGTACGTCGCCGTGCAATGCGGACTGCCGGGCACGTCGATGCCGTTCTTCGACCGATTAGCCTATACGGACGACCGCTGCTACGGCATGACCGCCGACGCGATCGGCGACATGAAGCCGCCGCCCGGCCAGCCGGTATTGATCAAGCGCGAGATCGACGCGCTTGTCGCTTACCTGATGGCCAAGGTCGTCGGTCGCGGAGAACCGTCCGAGGAAGAATGTGTCGAGTTTTTTGGCGCCGATAACAACCGCTGCACGGATTTTGCCGCGATGGGCGCCGGCGGCGCCGGCGGCGGCGACCCGGCCGCCAATCACTGAGATCGGCCAGACGCGGCGGTTTCCGCCACCTGGTTGAATGTCCGCCGTCGCTCGGCTACGCTTGGGCGCGGACGGTCGCGGTTGGGTATGGCCGTTCGCGTCAAATCTTACCTTCAAGGGAGGAATACGATGTCCATACGGAGTATCCTCGCGGCCCTCACAGGCGGAGCGTTGGCGACAATGCTCGCAATGCCCGCAGGCGCCGCGAACGTGACACAAAACCGGCTTGAAAATGCCGATCGTGAGCCGCAAAACTGGCTGACGGTGTTCCAGAACTATGGCGCGCACAGCCACTCGCGGCTGAACCAGATCAACCGTGAGAATGTCGGCAGCATGCGGCCGGTGTTCACGGTGCCGATCACCACGGCCCTGCGCGCCGGCAAGGCCCCGAACATCCAGGGCGGCGCGCTGGTCGATGACGGCATGTTGTTCCTGAGTGACGGTTGGGGCACGACCTACAAGATCGACGTGTCCAACGGCCGCCAGGGTATCATCCAGTGGAAGACGGATCCGGCGGTCAGCGAGGATGAAACTCCTCGGTCGCGCGGCCTCTCTTTCTGGGGCGACATGGTCTACAACGACCTGGTCGATGGCCGCGTCGTCGGCATCAGCCGCTCTTCCGGCGAAATCGTTTGGGATGAGCAGATCGCCCGCACCGGCATCGAGTGGGATTTCTATGGCAAGGAGCAGTTCACCGCTGCGCCCCTGTCGGTAGAGGGCAAGATTCTCGTCGGCCAGAGCTTCGGCGACGCCGCAACTCGCGGCTGGCTCGCGGCCCTGGACGCCGGCACCGGCGAAGAGCTGTGGCGCTTTTACGCGGTTCCCGGACCGGGCGAGCTCGGCCACGAAACGTGGCAGGACGACCACAACGCATGGAAGACCGGTGGCGGCGGCATGTGGACCACCGGTTCCTATGACGTCGATAGCCGCGTGACGATCTGGGGCACCGGCAATCCCGTGCCGATGTTCGATCCCGAGTTCCGTCCCGGCGACAACCTGTTCACCGACAGCGCGCTGGCGATCAATATCGATGACGGATCGCTGGCCTGGTACTACCAGTACGTTCCCGACGAGTCCTGGGACTTCGACGAGAACGGCGTCCACATGCTGATCGATGTTCCGGTCAACGGGCAGAATCGCGCGATCTCTGCGCACTTTGGCCGCAACGGGTTCTACTATCAGCTCGACCGGACCAATGGTGAGTTCATCAACCACGGCCAGTATGTCGACAAGTTGGACTGGACCGCGGGTCTGGACCCGAAGACCGGCAAGCCGGTCGAATACGATCCGACCAAGTCGGTGCAGACGTACATTCCGGCAACCCGCTTCATGCGTGGCGACCCGGAAGAAACCGCCTGCCCGAATTATCACGGCGGCCTGCGTTGGCAACCGCCGACCTATGATCCGTCGCGCATGGTCGCCTATGGCGCCGGTTCCGAAGGCTGCTTCTCGATGAAAGTCACGGCATCGCTCTCGTTGGGCCCCGACGGCGGCATGATCGCCGGCGAAGGCGGCGGCAACAACGGCCGCATCGGCGACGCCAAGTTCGACCGCTACGGTGCGATCTCGGCCGTTGACGTCCGGACCGGGGCGATGATCGCCAAGGTGAACCTGAAGCACGACAACCTGTCGGGTCTCGTGTCGACGGCGGGCGGGCTGCTGTTCACCGGCCTGCTGGACGGCACGGTCGCGGCGTTTGATTCCGACTCGCTGGCCCAGCTTTGGGGCTTCAACACCGGCGTGTCGTTCAAGTCGCCTCCGATCACCTATTCGGTCGGCGGCAAGCAGTACGTGGCGATCATCGCCGGTGGCGATGCCGCACCGTACTACTCCCGCGGCTTCGAAGGCGACACCACGCTGGAAAACATGAACACCGGCGCGATGCTGTACGTCTTCTCGCTGTAATCCTGTAACTGCGTTCGAGATGGGGGGCGGGCCGTTGGCCCGCCCCTTTCTTGTTTACCGGCGGCCGAGCGGCAATCGCCATCCGAGCAGGGCGAAATTGGACGCCGCGCTCACGTCGTCGAACAGGCCATAGACGCCGGAGCGATGGCTGAGGCGAAGCACCAGGCTCGGCCCGGACTCGCCGGCGAGGTCAAACGCCGCCTCGAATACCAGATGGTTCAACAGCCGCGTCGCCGTGCGATTGCGCCGCGCCTCCAGCTCGGGCACGCGGGTGGCCCAGGACAGGCCGTCGCCGATGGCGAAACTCGCGCCCAACCGTCGCGGCCGCCAGCGCAGCAGCAGGTCGCCGTCGAATTCCCAATGGGTTCTGCGGCCCGTGTGGCGCAGCACCGCCGCCTCGGCCTCACATCGCAGATCGCCGCGACCGAACGCCGGGCCAAGGTCCCGACCGACCGCGAGTCCGAACGCGCGATTGCCACGCTCCACGCCCGCGGGCAGCAGATCGACCAGCAAATTATCGGTGCCGATACGGCTGTAGATGCCGACGCCGCCGTACAGGGTGACGACTGCCGCCGGATCCGCCGCCTGGGCGGCGGGCGCGTGCGCCCAGACTGCGAACATCATCACGGCGGGCCGGAACAGCGTTGCCGCCTTCATGCGAACCCGGCCCGGCGGGGGTTCGGATTGGTGGGCGCACAAGGACTCGAACCTTGGACCCGCTGATTAAGAGTCAGCTGCTCTGCCAACTGAGCTATGCGCCCACCGAAGGCGGATATATCAACTCGGGCGCACCTTTCCAAGCAGAAGCCGCCCGGCCCGGCGGATTGCGCCGGGAGGACGGGCCATGACATGCGCCGGTTCCGTGCATATTGTGGCGGCAATGTCTGCGGATGGGGGGCAGCCCCATGGTCGTTCCAATGCCCGGCAGTGAGGCGGCGCTGCGAAGGGGCTGCACCTGTTCGGCGGCCGATAACGCGCGCGGCAACGGCATTCCGCGCGACGGCAAGACAGCGTTCTGGATCACGAAGGGCTGCCCGCTGCACGATGCGCCGAGGCAACCCCCGGAAATGAAAGGCTTTGCCGACGACTTTGCCGACGACTTTGGCGGCGACGGCGGCGGCGAATAGGCGCGGCCGGTTCAGCGTACCGCGCCGCCGGGGCGGCGGGGAATCCGGGCGTCACGGTGAATATAGACGCTCATCATCAGCCCGAATCCGACCAGCAGCGTCACCATCGCCGTGCCGCCATAGGAAATCAGCGGCAGCGGCACGCCGACGACCGGCAGCAAGCCGGTGACCATCGCGATGTTGATAAACACATAAAAGAAGAACGTCATACTGACGCCCATCGCCACCAGACGGCCGAAATGGTTCTGGGACAACAGCGCAATCGCAAGGCCGTAGATCAGGATCAGCATGTACAGGCCCAGCAGCAGCAGCCCTCCCAACATACCCAGCTCTTCGGCCAGGGTCGTGAAAATGAAGTCGGTCTGCATCTCCGGCAGAAAGTTCAGATGGCTCTGCGTGCCCTGGCGATACCCGCGGCCGAACAGACCCCCGGCGCCGAGCGCGATTTTCGATTGCAGAATATGATACCCGGCGCCGAGCGGGTCGCGCTCCGGGTCCAGGAACGTAAAGATGCGCTCGCGCTGATAGTCGTGCAGAAACCGCCAGCCGACCGGAATCGCCGCCAGACCCGCAATGGCGAGGGTGACAAAAATGCGCGCCCGCACCCCGGCCAGCAACAACATCGATACACCGCCGAAAATCAACAAACCCGCCGTGCCCAGGTCGGGCTGGCGCAGCACCAGCGCCGCCGGCGCGGCGATCAACAGCGCCGGCACAAACAGAAAGCGCAGGCTTTGCGCTTCTTCCAGCGTGTGTTCGTGGTAGTAGCGCGCCAGCGCCAGCACCAGCGCGACCTTCATCAATTCCGACGGCTGCACCGTGACGGTGCCGAGGTCGATCCAGCGGGTGGCGCCCATGCCGGTGATGCCGATCAGCTCGACGGCGACCAGCAACGCCAGGGCGCCGAAATAACCGATATACGCCAACCGCAGCCAGACATGAATGTGGGTCAATGCGATGACGAACATCAACACCAGACCGATGCCGATGCGGATCGATTGCTGGCGCACCCAGGTATCGGTGGCGCCCTCGGCGAGGGAATACAGGACCGCCAGGCCAAGGCCGGTCGTGCCGCACAGCAGCAGCACCAACACCCAGTTGATGCTGAGGACCTTTTGCCCAAAGGTCAGTTGCGGTCTGGAGAAGGCCGACAGACTCATCGCACGATCCTAGCGCCGGTTGGCGCCGGCGCCGGCGTCGGCGAACTGGTTGCGCCGCGCCGCCGACCGTTTTTGTTGCGCCTCGAGCAGGATGTCGTGGGCGACCGGCGCCGCCGCCGAGGCGCCGCCGCCGCCGTGCTCGATGACGACGGAAATCGCGTAACGAGGATCGTTGATCGGGGCGTAGCCGACAAATACCGCATGGTCGCGCTCCTCCCACGGGCGGTCGGCGGTCTGGATCACGCCTTCGGCGCGCTCCGCGGCCGAGATCGAGCGTACCTGCGAGGTGCCGGTCTTGCCGGCCATTTCCATGCCGGGCTGGGTGATGCGGGAGCGGAACCCGGTGCCGGTGGGCGAATTGACCACCCGCGCCATGCCGTCCTGGACCAACTCCAGTGACGCCGCGGAGACCCCCAACGAGCGCGGGTCGGCGGCCGGATCGACGTCGCCGCCCACGTC
>JAQBXG010000086.1 GCA_027625125.1 Pseudomonadota bacterium | reverse complement strand
GGCGTGGCGCCCCGCCATGTCGGCGGTGGCGTAGGCCGCGATTGGCCAGGCGAGAACAACCAGTATGAATGCCGCCACCACGGCCCGCACTTCGCGCCTGATCGGGTCCGCGCCGGTGCGATGATCGATATCGGCCAACCTACTGCTCCGTTGCTGCAAATGGGGAAAACGCAGACCGCAGGCTAGCACGGCTGGTGCGGCGCCCCAAGATTCCGCTGTGAAACGGCCGAATCCCTGCCGTCGGCGCGCGGATTCGGGTGCGCGGTATTGACGCACCCGTTGCCCCGCCGTAGCATCCACCCATGCCGCACCGCCGGTTCGAAGGCGGTGTCGAGGCTGTGTGAGCAGGCTGTCGTAGGGTTTTATTGGATATCCGGGTCAACCGGGACAACGGCAGTTCATGCACAATCCGAACCCATTTCAGCCGCGGCCATTTCGGTCGCGGTACAGGGAGGAGACCCAAATGCGAGTAACCAAGACTGTCGGAGCCATCGCGGGCGGCGTCATCGCCGCCGGTGCGTTTGCTCTTCCGGCGGCCGCTGCGGATGTGACGCAGAGCCGTCTCGACAATCCGGAAGCCGAAGCCGGCAACTGGATTCACCACCACAAGAACTATTTCGGCCATCGCCATATGTCGATCACGCAGATCGACCGGAACAATATCGGCGGCCTGAAGCTGGCCTTCACCGTCGCGGTGGGCGGCCTCCAGGGTGCCGGCCGGTATGCGTTTGCCCGCCTCGAAGGCACACCGATCGCCGAAGACGGCTTCCTGTACTACCCCAACGGTTGGGGCGAGCTGTACAAGGTCGACGTCACCGCCGGCAATGCCGGCCAGGTGGTCTGGCTGATGGACCCGGCGACCGACAAGGCCTTCGCGGCTGACGTCGCGTGCTGCGGCGTCAACAACCGCGGCGCGGCCCTGTGGCAGGACCAGGTGATCACGACCACCCTCGACAACCGCCTGATCTCCACCAACAAGGAAACCGGCGAAATCACGTGGGAAGTTGCCCTCGGTGACGCCGCGATCGCGGAAACCATCACGGTTGCCCCGCTGGTCATGAACGACATCGCCGTGGTCGGCGTCGCCGGCGCCGAGTATGGCGTCCGCGGCCACCTCGACGGCGTCAACCTGACGAACGGCGAGCATATCTGGCGCACCTACACGGCTGGCGGCAACGACCGCGATCCGAACGAAATCGCCAAGAGCACATGGCTCGACGACTACAATTCCTGGGAAACCGGCGGCGGCTCGATCTGGCAGACCGGCACCTGGGACAAGGCCGTGAACCTGATGTACTGGGGAACGGGCAATCCGGGTCCGGACTGGGATCCCGAGTATCGTCCGGGCGACAACCTCTACACCGACTCCCTCCTTGCGATGGATCCGGAAGAGGGCATGATCCACTGGTACTTCCAGTACACGCCGAACGATCCGTTCGACTATGACGAAATCGCCGAGCATCCGTTGATCGACCTGCCCGATGGCCGCAAGCTGGTCACCCACGCGAGCCGCAACGGCTTCATGTACGGCTTCAACCGGGCGACCGGTGAGTTCCAGTACGGCATTCAGTACGTGAATGACGTCATCTGGACCGAAGGCATCGACCAGAAGACCGGCCTGCCGACTTCCTACAACCCGAACACGGCGTTGCAGGACTATCGCAACACCGCTGCGCGCCGGAACGGCCGCATCGGCATTCACTGCCCGCGGATTTCGGGCGGCAAGAACTGGCCGCCATCGGCGACCGATCCTGACCGCGCCGTGACCTTCATTCCGGGCATCGAGGGTTGCCAGCTCACCGGAGCGGTGCATGTCAACCATCCGGAATCCAAAGGCGGCGACGTCAAGCCGCGCGACATCTGGACCGGTGGCAACTTCGGCGTGACCGAGGCCGACCTGGCCGGCCCGTTCTCGCTTGAGGCGCTCGGCCTCGCTGGCCAGATGGGCCCGCTGGTCGAATCCGGCTCGCTCTCCGTGGTCGATCTCACCAACGGCGAGACGGTCAACAAGATCCAGGTCCGCTATTCCAACCGTGCCGGCATGCTGTCGTCGGCCGGTGGCTGGATCATGACCGCCTACGCCAACGGTGACATCACCGCCTATGACGCGAATACGCTCGACGTCCTGTGGAACTTCAACGCGGGCTCGCCGATCAAGGCGACGCCGATGACCTACACGGCCGGCGGCAAGCAGTACGTCGCCATCCTGGTCGGCGGCAACATCTCCGGTGGTAACCGGTCGTCTTGGCCGGAACTGGCGAACATCCAGGACATGCACGCTTTGTATGTCTTCACGCTGTAGTCCAGCGTACCTGTAACCGCGTAAAGTCCGGGGGCCGGGAAACCGGCCCCCGGATTTCGTTTGCGCCCCGCGCATTCCCGCGCGAAGCCGGATGGGCCGGGTTGCCGCGGCTAGCCGTAAACGCTATGTCTCTGCAAATGCGAGCCGTTCAATTCATGACTGAAACAAGTTTGCTGTGGGCCGCCACGGCGGCAGCGCTGCTGGTGCTTTGGGCCGTTCCGGCGTCGGCCCAGGAATTGCCGGCCTGTAACGATCCCGAGGTATCTCGCGTTGCCGCCGAAGCGGTGACCGAAGCCCACCAGCGCAGCAATTTCGCCGGGCTGGGCGGCGAGAACAAGATCGTCCAGGTATTGAAGGACCTCCGCGCCCCGGCCAGCGATGCGGAGCGCGAAAGCCTCGCGGGCGGCATCGCCTTCCTCGCCGAAAGGGCCGGCTACGGCGCAGAGAACATCCGCGCCTGCTACTCGTCCGACTGGGCGTTCCAGCGCCGGGCGGCGGTATTCATCATGCGCGCCCCCGACGATCCGTCCGCATGGGGCCTGTTCATGTACAACGTGGCGCTCGACGTGCCGGTCGCCACCGGCTGGCTGCTGGCCCCGGAAGAACCGGCGCCCAACCCCTAGCGGATTGCGCCCGCCGCCACCGACTCCCGGGGCAACGGCGGATACAGACACTCGTTTGACGGCGCCGCCGCAGCCGCGGCGGCGTGGCCGCGCCGCAGCGCCAAAACCTGGTTCGGGGCGATGCCGGTCAATTCGTCGATCTCGCCGTCGGGCCAGCGGACCGTGAGCCGGGCGATGGTGCCTGCGTCCGGCCCCAGCCCGAAATGGACCACCTGCTCATGCTGGCCCAGAAAGGCGTTTCCGGCCTCCAGCTCGCGCACCTGCGGCGGCGATCCGTCACCGATGTCCAGGGTCAGCCGCGCGCCGGCGGCGACCCCGGCCCCCGTCGCCACCACCCGCAGCCAGCCGTTGCCGTTGCCGCCGTCATTTCGGTACAGGATCGGCTGGTCGCGGTTGTTGACCACGAACAAATCAAGGTCGCCGTCGTTGTCGTAATCCAGCTTCACCATGCCCTTGCCGGCCTTGCCGTCGGCAATACCCGCATCGGCGGATACTTCCGTGAAATTCCAGGGGCCGTCGTTGCGCCACAGCCGCGTCATGTCGTCGTCGAACCCGACGCCGTCGGAATCGTCGGGGAACAGAACGCCGTTCGACATCGCCAGATCCAGATCGCCGTCGTTGTCGTAATCCAGCGCCACAGCCGCCCAGCCCCATAACCCGTCGCGCACCCCGGCGTCGTCGGTCACGTCGACGAATTGCCGGCCGCCCAGGTTGCGGTACAGGCGATTGCCGGTGTGATTCAGCCGCTGTTTGCCGGAAATCGATGTGACGAACCAGTCCAGCAACCCGTCGCCGTCGAAGTCGGCAACCGCGTGGCCCATGCCGTTTTCGTCGGTGCCGACGCCGGCCGCCACCGTGCCGTCGACAAACGTGCCGTCGCCCCGGTTCCAGAACAAACGGCTCTGGCCGAAATCACTGGCCACCGCCAGGTCCAGCAGCCCGTCGCCGTCAAAGTCGGTGAACTGCGACGCAAACGAAAACGATCCGGCCTGGGCGTTCAGGCTGGTGGACGGAACGTTGTCAAGCGCCACCCCGGCGGTGTCGGTCACATCCTCGAAATAGCCCGCCCATCCGGGGCCCCGGCCGCCCAGATTGCGCAACAGGCGGGCGTTTGACCGGGCGCCGGAGGGATTCACCTCGTCGTGCCGCCATTCGGTGACGTGAATGTCGATGAACCCGTCGCCGTCATAGTCGGCAAAGGCGGGGCTATAGCCGAAGTGACTGTCGGCGCCCTCGACCGCCGCCCCGCGCCGGACCGCCTGCTCGCTGAACCGCCCGTCGCCGTCGTTGATGAACAGGTAATAACGCGTGTCCCACAGCGCCGTGACGTACAGATCCAGATCGCCGTCATGATCGACGTCGGCCCATCCGGCGCCGTTCGAATCCATCACCATGCCGTCCAGACCGGCCTCGGCCGTGACGTCGCGAAACGTGCCGTTGCACATGTTGCGGTACAGGATGTTCGACGCCGCCAGTCGCGTGACGAACAGATCGACATACCCGTCGCGGTCGAAATCGCCGACCGCGACACCGCCGCTCATATGCACCGGGTAATACAGATCGGCCGGCAGCGAGTGCTGGATGTATGAAATCCCGGCCTCGGCGGTGACGTCGGTGAACCGCACCTCGGCCGCCTGCGCCCCGAACGATGCCAACGCCGCGCCGACAAGCGCTGCTGCTGCTTTGGAAGCCATGCCTTGGATCGTACCACCCCGTCCACGCACCGCAAAAAAAAGGGGCGCGGAACCCGCGCCCCCATAGTCCGGGCTTGCCGGCCCGGCGATTCAGGCGCCGCCGCGGTACTCGTCACAGTTGCGCGATTCGGGCCCGTAATAGCGAATGCAGTATTCCAGGGTGATTGGCCCGGCGCCGACAACCTCCTTCAGCAGGAACTCGACAAGATTGTTGATCTCGCGTGGCTGCAACGGGATGCCCACGGCGGTGCCAAGTCCGCCCAGATCGGCTTTGTCGCTGATGCCATAGCACGGGAAGCTCGGCGTAAAGGCAAGGGCGATGTGGTATGGCATATAGGTGCCGGGCCGGCCGCACGAAATCGTCTCGACCAGTCCCTCCCTGTCCAGCGACGTCGTCCGCAGGGACGGTCCGTTCCCCATGTGCGAGCTGAAGCCGTTTGCGTGCCACCCGTGGCACTGGGAACAGTTCGCCTTGCCGGCGTAAATCTGCCGCCCCAGCGTCACCGCGCGGGCCTCGTCCTGGGCGAAGGCGGCGGTCGGCACGCCGACAAGGAAAAGCACGCCAAGGCCCAACATGGCGAGGGAAATCAGCCAGAATCGGCTTGCCGGGGTGGTGTTGCTGACTGCCGCTGCACGCATTACGCAACGCTCCTGCTAGAATCGTCGGGGAAACCAATGGCGGAGTATCGTGGCCGTCCGGACAGTCCGTCAAGGCGAATCCCCGTGAATGGGCGGACTCAGGACCGGTGCGCCGACCGCCGCGCCGATCCGTACCCTGCGGATTGTCAGGCAGCCACAGGTACACTAAGTACATAGCCGTACGAACCGTTGTTGAAAGCCGAATCCCGCATGCGTTTCGCGCCCTCTGTACTGGTTCCGATCTGTGTCGCGGCGGCGGCGTTGGCCGCGGTTCCGGGTCCGGCCGCGGCGCAGGACTTCGGCCTCGACGTGCTCCAGAATCTGACACCGGAGGACTATGAACGCGGCGAGGTGCGCGATCTCCGGGTCGGCATGCACCTCAGCGAAATCCTGCCCCACTTCTATTTTGAACACGCATGTGGCAGCAACGGCGGCCCGCCATTCCAGCCCATCGACGGCTTCGAGGACTTCGGCCGGTGCGCGCCGGAGCCGGCAACCGGCCTCCGCGAGGTCGATGTCCGGTACGATGACCAAAACGAGTTCGTCGTCCGGCTGTACCGCGAGCTGGAGGGCGAACAGCTTTGGCTCGAGCAATACACCGGCACCAAGGTCGGCGGCCACCCGGTGATCCTGTCGGTGCTGCTGGACGACGGCGGTGTGGTCCAGGGCATCCGGGTCGTGACCGATCCGCGCGCGCCGCTGGACCAGCGGCGATTCGCCTACCTGCTTCGGCAGCAAATCATGATCCGCTACGGCCGCGCCGGCTGGGAATGCGTCGACCACGAACCGTCGCCCGGCCAGGCCGATGTCGGCGGCCTGTACATCAATCAGACCTGCGACAAGCTGTTCCCGGGCGAAAAACGCATCCACCTGGAGACGCATCTGTTCCGCAAGCCCGGCCAGGATGGCCTGGACGATCTCGGCAATTACCGGCCCGGCGACTTCGAAAGTTCGACGCGGTTCGAAGTCTTCGCGCCCGACGTCCCCGGCTAGGGCGCGCCGTTCCGGATACTGCCGTCGGGCATCGTCGTGTTGCGGTAGACGGCCAGTTCCCGGCCAGCCCCGTCCGGGGGCATCGCCGCGCTCAGCAGATTGGCGTCGGCGAAGATCGTCCCCAGCAGAATCGCGTCGGTCAGGTCGCCGTTGCGCAGATCCACGTGGTCGAAGTTCGCGTTGGTCAGGTCACAGTCCCGCAACAGCGCATTGCGCATCCGTGCGCGGGAAAAGTCGACGCCGGTCAGGTCCAGCCCGCGCAGGTTGGTGTCGTCCAGCCACGATTCCTCGAAGCTGGTTTCCGGCGTGGTCGTGGTGCCGGACATTCGCGCCTCGCGCAAATCGGATTCGACGAACCTGGTGCCGGAGATATCGACCCTCTGCATCCGTGCGCGGCGCAGGTTGCCTTGCCACATATACGCATCCGACATATCGACGAACGTCAGGTCGGCAAGGAAAAAATCCGCCAAATTCAACAGCGTGCCGCGCAGGTTGCCCTCGCGCAGTATGACCAGGTTCAGGGTCGCGTGGGAAAGATCGGCGCCCTCGAAGTTGGCCCGCTCGAATTCGGCCCGGTGCAGGTTCGCGCCAACCAGCACGGCCCCGCGGAATTCCGCGTCGGCGCCGGACGCCCGCGCCAGGTTGGCGTCGGTCAGGTCGGCGGCGGCAAGGTTGGTGCCGTCCAGCCGTGCGCTTTCCAGATTGGCGCCGGCCAGGTTGGCGCCGGACAGATTGGCGCCGGACAGGTTGGCGCCGCTGAAATCGGCCCGCGCCAGATCGGCCCCGGCCAGGTCCAGCGCCGAAAGGTCGGCGCCGGCGAAATCGCAACCGGCGCAGTCCCGGATGGCGCCGGCCAGCACCGCGG
>JAQBXG010000085.1 GCA_027625125.1 Pseudomonadota bacterium | reverse complement strand
CCTTCGTCTGGAAAGCAGACCCGAACGTAATCATCGCCGCCGCAGCACGAGGGCACCAGACGTTGGAGTCAATCCACTAGAGCGCTTCCGCCCGGCACCCCAGGATCGCATGCAACGCCTCCGGCGTGATCGCGCATCCCTTCAGATTGGCCTTCGACACTTCCGCCCCGGCCAATTCCGCGTTCAACAGGTTCGCGCCGCGCAGATCGCATTCGGACAAATCGGCGTCAGCCAGGATAGCGCCCTTCAACGTCGCGCCGCGCAGATTGGCCCCGGCCAGGTCGGCCTCGGCCAGATTGGCGCCCGCCAGGTCGGCATCGGACAGGTCGGCGCCATGCATATCGGCCTTGCGCAGATCGGCGCCGCTCAGCTTCGCCCCGGCCAGGTCCTTCTCCGCCAGCCGGGCGCGGTCGCCGTCGTCCTGGTCCACCAGCCAGCGGCCGTGGCTTCGCAGAATACGTTCCAGATCGTCGGCGTCCATGCCCGAAGTCTAGTGGATCAAACCAAACACTTGAAGCCGGCAATGCCCGCGCACGTACGGCATAACGTCTTCAAGTGCTTGGTTAATTTGATCCATCATCAAACGGGCTAGTGGAACGAAGCGCTGGATTCGCACCACTATCGCCGAACGCCCGCGATTTCACGCCGCGCCATCGTGCGGCGTTTCACAAAGAAAATGCCAGTACGGAACCGCATCCGAAATCGTCACACTTTCGAACCTGTCTGCCAGCGCGGCGACCTCGGCCCGGCTGACCCGCTGCTCGATGCGGGTAAAGAACCGGTCGTAAAAATCCTGCCGCATCAGCTTGAACGAACGGTCGCGATAGCCCTCGTAAAGCGGCACGTGGCGCGACACCCCCAACGGCCGCAGCAGCCATCCCAGACCGACGAACGGCAGGTACAGCCCCGCCGCCCCGACCCAGGTCAGCGCCGTCCGCGCGCCCGGATGCTCGATTCGCGACAACCCGCGCCGTACTGCGTCGGCAACGCGGAACACGGCGCGGAACAACACCGGCCGGTTGTCCAGGGCATAGTACAAATACACCAGCGCCGCCGGGGCCAGCCTCGCCAGGCCGCGCGTCGCCGTCAGCGCATCGACCGGCAAATGATGCAACACCCCCAGACAGACCACCAGATCGGCAGCGCGGTCGCGAAACGGCAACCGCGTCACGTCGCCCAGAAAGAACAGCGTTCCCGTCGCATCCCGCAGATTGCGCCGGGCGACAAAGATCGCCTCGGAAAAATCGACCATCACCAATTCGCGCGCACGCTCCTTCAGAAACCAGCTCCACCGCCCGGTCCCGCATCCCAAATCAAGGATTCGCGCGCCGTCCAGCAGGCGGGCGGGAACAATGTCGAAATAGCGCCGGACCACTTCGCCGTATTCCGGCAATATTTCCGCATACTTCGTCCATTCGGCGCCGAACGTCTTCTGGATGTCCGGCGCGAACGGCGCGCTGCCGTCGCCCGCCGCCGCCGCATCGCCCAGCCGCGTGCGCACGCCGTCCGGCCAAAGCGCGGGGTCCAGCAGTACGATGACATCGTCCAGCACCGGATAGGCCCTGCCGTCGATGACGACGCGCTCGTCCTCGACCCGCACGTCACCGGTGGCGAACAAATCCCGCAGCGAGTCCAGCTTGTCGTCGTAATACCCCACGGATCAGGACCACGTCAGCGACCGGATCGCCGCCGCCGCCACCGCTCCACGCGACCGCAACAGCCTCTCGACCGCATCCTCGTTCAACTCCGGCCCGAATTCTCCGGCGTGGATGCCGCCGGTGACGAACAGCGCATCGATTTCCGACGCGGCGGCCCCGGCGATGTCGGTCGCCAGACTGTCACCGACGACCAGCACCCGCTCGCGCGCCACCCCCGGCAACTTGCGAAGGCATGCCTCGAACGCGGCGCGGGCGGGCTTGCCATGGTAGGCGACGTCGCCGCCGATGCGGGCATAGGCCGCGGCCACCGCGCCGGCGCACGGCACCCGCTTGCCGCCCCGGTTCACTTCCAGGTCGGGATTTGCGCACAGCATCGGCAAGTGGCGGGCCAGTGCCTCCGACAACAGTTCCGCATAGTCCGCCGCCGTCTCGGTCTCGTCGTTGTACAGGCCGGTATTCAGCACAAAGTCGCACGCGGAGATGTCGTCGGCGCGTTCATACGCCAGCCCGTCCAGCAGGCCCCAGTCCCGTTCCGGGCCAAGGTGAAATAACCGGCGTCCCAGGTCGCGGTGGGCGGCATCGGACCGGTCGCGCAACGCAGCCCGCGCCAGATCGCCCGAGGTCACGATCGCATCATAGGCATCGGCGGGAACCCCGAACCCGGCCACCTGCCTGGCTACCGCTTCGCCCTGTCGCGGTGCATTTGACAGCACGACGGTGCGCCACCCGGCCGCGCGCATCCGCGCCAGACACTCCAGAACCCCGGCATACGGCTCGACGCCGTTGTGCAACACGCCCCACGAATCCAGGATCGCGGCATCGTACCGGTCCGCCACCTCGGCCAGCCCGTTCAGAATGCGCACCGTCAAACCGGTGTATCCAGCGCCGGTCGCGGCTCGCCAAACAGGAACCCCTGGCCATAGTCGACGTTGAAGTCCAGCAGCCCCAGCACCTCGTCCTCCTCCTCGACCTTCTCGGCGATCAGTTCGAGCCCGGCGCGCTTCATCGCCTCTTTCAGGTCCGCCATATGAATCGTCATGCGTTGCTGCACGTCCTGTGACAACAGCTTTCTCGCCTCGATCTTGACGAACCGGAAATTGCGCCGCGCCAGATCGTCGAAGTCCAGATCAAGGGAATCGACCTTGTCCAGCGAGAACGCGAACCCGGCGCGCCGCAACACGCCTAGATTCGCCGCCACGCCGGGATTCGCCGCATCCACCTGCGACATCTCGAACACCAGGCTCTCCGACATCTCGGCGTTGCGCTCCAGAAACTCCAGAAACTGCGGAAAGAACTCCTCGTCCAGCAGCGCCTGGGCCGACAGGTTGACGAACACGCCGACATCGGCATTGTCGCGCCGTGCCCGCCGCACAAGTTGCACGCACCGGAACAGCAACAGATTATCCAGCGCCGAGATCATGCCGGAATCCTCGACCAACGACAGGTATTGCTCGGGCACGATGACGTTGCCGGCATCGTTGCGGATACGGCTGAACACTTCATAGAACCGCACCTTGCGTTGCGGCAGACTTACGATCGACTGCAAATACAGATCGACGCGGTTGTTCTCCAGCCCGGCGCGGGTAATCTCCAGAATCTGTTCGGCGGAAAGGCGGCCCGCGACCCGCTCGGCGGCAACGGCGCGCGGAATCGCGGCGCCGTCGCGCACCTCCTGGCTCGCGGCGCTGCGGTCGGTGATCTTCTTCAACAGGCTGCGGATGACGCGCATTTCGCCGATCAGGTCGGCATCGGATTCGGCGTTCACGACTCCCAACGCACGCCGCAGCGATGCCAACTCTCGCTCGGCGCGTTCCAGTTTCGCGGTGTTCGCCGCCTGCGCTTTTTGCAGCTTTTGCATGTCGCGCCGCACCCCGTCGGTCGCCCGCCGCCGCGCGAGCGCCTCATGGGCCAGCGCCGCAGCCACAAACATGCCTGCCCCCGCCAGCACCGCCTCCGCGCTGGACACGCCCGCGGCGACCAACGGCAGCCCCCATCCGACGCCTGCTGCCGCCATCCCATAGGCCGCCGCGACGGCGATATGGCCGGCCGCGTTCACAAGCCTGCGCCCTTGGCTGCCGCCACCGAGGCAAAGCCGTCGCGGTCCAGCAGCGCCGCCAGTTCGTCGTGAATGCGCCGCACCAGACCGGGGCCTTCATACGCCAGCGCCGTATACAGCTCGACCAGGTCGGCCCCGGCGCGGATTTTCACATATGCATCGGCGCCCGACGACACGCCGCCGACCCCGACCAATGCCAACCGGCCGCGGGCGATGCCCGCCGCCTGCGCCAGCACCCGCGTCGAAAGCCCGAACAGCGGCGGGCCACTCAGGCCCCCCTGTTCGCCGCGATGGCGTCCGCGCAACCCGTCGGGGCGCGATACGGTCGTATTGCCGATCACCAGCCCGGCGGCCCCGGCCGCCACCGCCGCCTCGACAACCGCCTCGACCTCGCCGGCATCCAGATCGGGGGCGATCTTCAACAGCACCGGCAGCGCCGCGCCGCTGTCCCGCGCCGCGGCGATCGTGCGCCGCAGGATGTTGCCGACCGCATCGCCGCCCTGCAAATCCCGCAACCCCGGCGTGTTCGGCGACGAAATATTCAGCACCAACAGGTCCGCCAACGGCGCGATGCGCGCGGCGCAGAGTTCGAAATCCTGGATGCGATCTGCGGAGTCTCGATTGGGTCCGATGTTGGCGGCGACCGGCCCGCCATCGCGTCGCCGCGCCGCCAGCCGCCCGGCCGCCGCCTCCAGCCCCTGGTTGTTGAACCCCAGCCGGTTGATGACCGCGCGGTTCGCGCGCAACCGGAACATGCGCGGATGCGGATTGCCCGCCTGCGGCTTCGGCGTGATGGTGCCGACCTCGACAAACCCGAACCCGAATCCCAGCATCGCGTCGGGCACTTCGGCGTTCTTGTCGAATCCGGCGGCAAGGCCGATCGGCGACTTGAACCGCAGCCCCAGCACTTCGGTCGCAAGGCGCGGGTCCGGCGGCGGCGTCCGCGGGCGCAGCATCCCGCTCGCCAGCATCCGCACCGACAGCGCATGCGCCGTCTCCGGGTCCAGCATCCGCGCCAGCGGCATCCCAAGGTCAATCAGCGACATCGTTCCCCTCGCCGCCCGGCTTGGTCGCCACCGGCTCGATGCAGGCGGCATCGTCGTTGGCGACGGCATTGACCCGCCGCGATACGGCCACGCATGCAAAGTCCTCGTCGCCGCCGGGCCGCAACAGTTGCGCCAGCTCCGCCGCGTCCGCCGCCGTCTCGCCCAGCCACGCGGGCCACGCGGCCGGGGCCAGAATCACCGGCATGCGGTCGTGCAACGGCCGCACCAGATCGCTGGGGGTCGTCGTCAGGATCGTGCAGGAAACCAGCGGCGGGCCGAACGCATCGTCGCGCGCTTCTTCCCATAGCCCCGCCATCGCGAACAGCGATCCGTCGCGGGGCCGGAACAGAAACGGTTGGCGGCCGTCCCGGCGTTTTTCCCATTCATAGTATCCGTTGGCGGGCACCAGACAGCGGCGCTGTGCGAACGCGCGGCGAAACGGATCCAGCCGCGCGGCGGTCTCCGACCGCGCATTGATCATCGGCTTGCCTCTTGCCCCCCGCGACCAGTGCCCCGGCACCAGCCCCCAGCGCATCATCGCCAACTCCCGCGCACCGGCCCCGCTCCGCCGCACCACCGGCACCGATTGGGTCGGGGCCACATTGTACCGGGGCGGAAAGTTCGGCAGGCCGGCGGCGGCGAACAGGCGCGCGACCGCCTCGGGCGGCGTCGTAATCATGTACCGCCCGCACACCCGCGGTCAGCCCTCCGCCGCTTCCCCGACCAGTTCGCCGTCCAACGCGCGCCGGATCAGCGCAATCGAGTCGCGCATTCCATACAACTGGATAAACGACCCCATGCGCGGCCCCTGCGACTGGCCGAACAACACCTCGTAAAGCACCTGGAACCAGGCCCGCAGGTTCTCATATCCGTGCGCGCGACCCACCGCATAAACCTCGCTCTGGATGTCCTCCGACACCGCGTCGTCCGGCAACGCTTCCAGCGCCGCGATCAACGACCGCATCGCCGCCGCCTCGTCGACCGTGGCGGCGCGGTGACGCTTTGCCGGATAGACAACGGTGCGATAGTACGCAATCGCGTATCCGACCATCGCATCCAAAAGCGGATTCTTCTCCGGCGAGGTGTCCGGCGCATAGCGGCTGACGAACCCCCACAACACCTTGCGGTCGTCGGTATTGGCGACCCCGGCCAGATTGAGCAGCATCGAGAACGTCACCGGCACGTCTTCGCGCGGCGGCGCGCCGTTGTGCAGGAACCAGGCGGGATTGTTGCGCTGATCCTCCGGCGTCTGCGCCGGGTATTTTTCGATCGCGTCCAGATAGTCGTCGAACGCACGCGGAATGACGTCGAAGAACAACCGCTTCGCCCGCCGCGGCGCGTGGAACATATACATCTTCAGGCTCTCCGGCGACGCGACCGCCAGCCATTCGTCCAGCGTCAGGCCGTTGCCGCGCGATTTCGAAATCTTCTCGCCGTTCTCGTCCAGAAACAGCTCATAGATGTAAGTCTCCGGCGGACGCCCGCCCAGTGCCTTGCAGATGCGGGTCGAAAGCCGCACCGAATCGATCAGGTCCTTGCCGGACATCTCGTAATCGACGCCGAACGCTGCCCACCGCATCGCCCAGTCGGCCTTCCACTGCAACTTGCAACGTCCGCCGGTCACCGGCGTCTCGATGCGCTTGCCGTCCTCGTCATAGACGATGGTGCCGGCGTCGGCGTCCCACGCCACCAGCGGCACCTGCAACACGCGCCCGGTGTCGGGACTGACCGGCAAGAACGGGCTATAAGTCGCGCGCCGCTCTGCGCCCAACGTCGGCAGCACGATCGACCGCACTTCGTCGTGGCGCTCCAGCATTCGCAACAACATCTCGTCGAACACACCGGACTTGTAGCAATCGGTGGCCGAGCGAAATTCGTACGCGACCCCCAGATCGTCCAGCAACCGCCGGAACATCGCGTTGTTGTGGTGGCCGAAACTTTCGAACTTGCCGAACGGATCGGGCACCGACGTGAGCGGCTTGCCCAGATGCTCCCGGATGCGCTCCGGATTGGGAATGTTGTCGGGAATGCCGCGCAACCCGTCCATGTCGTCGGAAAACGCGATCAGGCGGCTCGGCGTGTCGGTCAGCGCCGCGAACGCCTGCCGCACCATCGAGGTCCGCACGACTTCGCCGAACGTGCCGATATGGGGCAGACCCGAAGGCCCGTACCCGGTCTCGAACAGCACCGCGTCGGCGCCCGGTTTCTGCCGCGCCAAAAGCTTGCGCGCCTCCTGAAACGGCCACGCCTCGCCGCGGGGCGCGCTGTCTGCGGCATCGTTCATATGTCGCGGGGTCCAACCGGCCGAGGCCGCGAACCTAGGAGCATCGCCCCGACCCGTCAACGGCCCGCGCCCGCCGCCGCGCCAACCCCGTATACTCGGCGACGATGGCGGTCCCCCCAAATCCCGTGGTTTCCGCCGCCGGCGTTCTGGTCGTCGGCGTGGCGCGGGCGGCCTGGCTCGGGCCGGACGGCGAACTCGAGGACCTGTCCCACGGCGAAGCGGCGCGGCGCGCCCAATCCGATCCGCCGATCCTGGCCCATGCCCAGGCGACCGCCGCC
>JAQBXG010000084.1 GCA_027625125.1 Pseudomonadota bacterium | reverse complement strand
CGCCTCGCCGCGCAGATACGCCATGTCGGCGGAGTCCGAAACAAATCGCAATGCCCACCCCGCCTCGGCCTCCAGACACAGCACCTTTTCGTAGCAACCCCACGCATAGCCCAGCACCAGCCACGGCGCCGCCAGCAACAATCGCCGTGTGAAGTCGTCCGTGGTTTCGGCGACCACCGCCAAATACCCGGCCAGGCTTTGCTCGATCATATCGTGCAGCACCACCGGCGGGTACGGCCAAACCAGATCGGACGACCCCGCGCCGGTTGCGGCGTCGTAGACGATCTCGCGCGGCGCCGGCGCCGTGGCCGGGTTCACCATTGATCCGGTCCGCCGTGGCGACGGTCGAATTCCGGCCGCAACATCGCGAACAGCGCTGCGTCCAGAAAGCCATCGCCGCGACGAATCACCTCGCGCAGGATGCCCTCGCGGACCATCCCGGCCTTTTCGCTGCACCGGGTCGCACCGGCATTGGCGACCGCGACCATGCCCCAGATGCGATGCAGGTCCAGATGATGAAATCCAAAGCGCAGCAATTGCACCAGCGCGTCGGTGCCTGCACCCCGGCCACGAAACGCCACGTCGCCGATCAGCCAGCCATAGATGCCGTGGCGGTCGGCGACACTCACGTCGTACAGGCGGGCATTGCCGATATGGACGCCGCTTTCGCGGTCGCAGACCGCAAACAAGAAACTCCGTTCGTCGGCGGCGCTGGCCTCGACATAACGCACCAGATCGTCGCGCGCGACCGGCGTCCGCGCCCCCAGCAGGTACGGGTTGGCGGCGCGGTCGTTCATCCAGCCAAGATAGGCGTCGCCGACATCGCCGGTCGCGAACGGCCGCAGAATGACTTTTTCGCCGGTCAGCGTGACGTTCGGATCGCTCATTCGCGTCCGGCCATCGGCGCCGGCGCGGTCCATGGCGTCGGTGACATCTCGATCAGGCCCGCCTCGCGAAACCGCTCCAGATACCGCGTGATCGTATCCAGCGGCAAATCCAGCTCGTGGGCGATATCGATCAACGACCGGTCCCCTTCCAGCATCAACATGATGCGTTCGGTCGCCAGGTTCAGCGCCCGGTCCTCGCGCCAGTCCACCCACAGCCCGTGGCGCGACAGCATCACCGGTCCTTTGAACGTGCGGCGTGGATAGGCGTTGGTTTGCAACGCGCGCCACAGGTCCTCGAATACCTCCAGCGTTTCCTGCAGGTTTTCCTCGGCAATGATGCCGGGGTTGTCGTCGCTGGTGTGGTATTGGTCATACGGCCAGCGCGACAGCGACGGGGTCGGGATATCGAACCCCGGTCCGTTCGTCACCATTTCGTCGCTGGCGATGACCTCGCGAAACCGGCCGCTGCGCTCGACCCCGTGGCGGCGATGTTGGCGCAACACGGCCAGGAACGCGCGGTCGATCAGCGCGTCTCCCTGCCGCGAATGTTGCAGGATGAACGATTCATCGTGGCCCACGACCTCACAGAACCAGGCGATGCCGGTATTCGTGATCGCGTTCTCGTTGGCGGCGAGCCACGCGATCGTGCCGATCGTCTCCGGCACCACCAGCAGCCGGAACCCCAGGCGCTGCCGGGGCATCGCCGCCAGCCGCCGCGCCATCTCCAGACCGACGACCAGGCCGGACAGCGAGTCGTTGACCTGGGCCGGGTGGCAGATGTTGGTCAGAAACAGCACGTCCGCGTCGGTCTCGCCGGGCAGATAGAACTCGCCAAGGCAAAAGTCCTCGTCGCCGAATGCAACATCAATGACGCCTTTGACCGGCGCGTCGTCGCCGAAGCGCTCCAGATCGCGGTGGCGCACGCAGAACCCCCAGCTGCGCTCATAGTATTTGAACTCCCACGGAATCGCGTCGGGCCGCGCCGGATTGCTCCAGAGATGGCCGCGCAGGTCGCCCAGCTTACCTTCGATCGTCCGCGGCAGCGAATACGACAGCAAATGCAGCGGGTTGTCGGCAAAGTCGGCGATGCGCTCACCATCGATCTCCAGCCATGCCTCGCGCACGTGGAACCGCTCCGGCACGATCCAGGTATAGACCTCGCTTTTCGGGCGATATCGATGCAGCATCCAGCGCGGATCGTCCAGGTACGCGCCGCACATCCCCAGCGCCCGCTCCATGTCGTCGCTGTTCAGCGTGCGGTGCAGCGGCCACAGCCGCGTCAACAGCTCCTTCATCGCCCGGCCCGCATCGGTGGCATTTTGCTTCCCGGCCTTCATCCGCTCTATGCTCCGGCTCTCGGATCGGTCGGGACCATTGCATGGCCGTCAGCAATCCACCGCCGCTGCAGTTTCGCCCGGTCGCGGATTTCGGCGCCGCGGCTCGGCTGGACAGCGCCCGGCTGACCTACGAATCGTTCCCCGAGTTCTATGACCTGCTGCCGGTCGACGACGATGAACGACTCGCGATCATCGCGCGGCAGTTCGATCTCCCGGCCAGTGAATTGGGTGCAACGGTCGCCGCGGAACTCGCCGGCAACGTCGTCGCGATCTTCGCGGCCCTGCCCGCGCAACGGCTGGCAACGGCCCAGTTGGTCGGCGTGGCGGTGATGCGCAGGGCGCTGCCGCCCGCGGCGCAGCCCGAGTTCCGCGCTGCCCTCGACGCCTGGGGCGGCCAGGTGCCGCTGGTGCCCAAAGACACGGTGTATCTGGCGCGGTTGGCGGTCGATGCTGCCCATCGCGGCACCGGCGTCGCCGACGCCGTCCTGGCGGAGCTCTTCGCCCGCCATCGGAGCGCGGCGGTCAGCGTCCATGCCCGGCGCGACAACGCCCGCGCCCTCGCCTTCTACCGGCGCCACGGATTCGTGCCGGGGCCGGACAACGGCGCCCACTACATCGCGCTGATCCGGCAATCCAATTCCCGTCACGATTCCGCCGCCAGCACATAGCCCACCAGCCCGCCGATCGTCGTAAAGTCGTCGTCGTCCAGCGCCGCCAGGTCGATTTCGACCCCGGCGCGCTGCTCGATCTCGGTGATCAGGTCCAGAAACTCGAAACTGTCTATCAGGCCGCTCTGCAACAGCTCGGTGGAATCCTCCAGGTCCGCGGCGGCGCGACCGGCGCGCTCGACCATCGGCGTCACCAGATCGATGATGGTCGCCCGCACCTCGGCTTCGCGCGTCCCCGTCATTCCGCCGCCTTTTCGGCCCGCAGCTGATCGGTCAGCGCGCGGGAATCGATCTTGTCGTTGGCGTTCCGCGGCAGGTGCGCCAATACATGAACCTGCTCCGGCACCGCATGGGACGGCAGCCGCCGGGCCAGATTGCGGCGCAGCTCCGCCACGTCGATGCCGTCGTCCCCCTCCAGAAAGCTGTGCAATTTGTCGCCGTCCAAAACCGTGCATACGGTCGCCACGCCACAGGCGCGGATCGCGGCGTCCACCTCGCCCAGTTCCAGCCGAAATCCGTGGACCTTCACCTGCCGGTCGACCCGCGACACGAAATGCAAATGGCCACCGCGCCGGGCCGCCCAGTCGCCGGTGCGATAGGTCGCAACGCTGTTCTCCGCCCGCCCGAACGCTGCCGCCGTCGCCTCGGGATCACGCCAGTACCCGCGCGCGACCTGCGGCCCCGAAATCAGAATCTCGCCTTCGCCGTCGTCGTCGCCGCCGACCAGTCGCACCGCCATGTCGCCGATCGCGTCCCCCAGCGCCACGCTGCGGTCACAGGCGTCGCGATAGGTATCAGCCCCGAGGCGGATCAACGTGCACGAAACCGTCGCCTCGGTCGGACCATATGTGTTGTGGACCACCAGGTCGGGCCGGGCGGCAAAGATCGCGTCCAGGTGCGTCTCCAGCAGCGGCTCGCCGCAAAACGTCATCAACCGCAGCGAGTCCAGATGCGCGGTCGTCACCTGGCCCGCGCGCTGCATCAAGTCGACGACACTCGGCACCGAATCCCAGATTGTCAGCGCGTGGCGGCGGATCGCCTCCGCCGGCATCAGCCGGTCGCGCCGCTGGGTCAGGGGCACCAACGTCGCGCCGGAACAAAGCGCGCCATAGATATCCAGCACGCTGAGATCAAAGGCGATGTTCGGGTGCTGCGACCAACGGTCCGCGGGCGTCACCGCCATCGCGCCGGTTGCCCACGCCGCATAATGGCCCAGCCCGGCGCGCCCGATCATCACCCCTTTCGGCTCGCCGGTCGACCCGGACGTGAACATCACATACGCCAGGTCATGCGCCGTCACCGCGTCCGCCAATTCCGCCGCGCCCAGGGCGTCTGTATCCACCCGCACCACATCGCGGTCGCCGTGCGCCTGCCCCGCGGCAACGTCCCGCGCCGTCACGATCACGTCCGGCCCGAACCTGCGCGCGACATTGTCCTGCACCTCGACCGGGGCCGACACGTTGACCGCGGCGTAGTACCCTCCGGCCATCAACGTCGCGAACATCGCCGCATACGCATCCGCCCCTTGCGGCAGTTGAATCATCACCCGCGGCGATTCGCCGGCTGCGGCGATCGCTGCGGCGATGCGCCGCACGCGCGTGGCGAATTCGCCATAGGAAATGACTCCTCCGTCGCCCACCACGGCCGGATGCGCCGGCGACCCGGCAGCGAATGCCAGCACGCGATCCAGGACGTCAGCCGCCATCGCCCGGGTCCGTCATCAACGCCAACGGATCGGCGGCCAACAAACCGGCGACCACGTCGTACAACGTGGCGAGGGTCATCAGGTGGCTCGACCGGCCGCCCAACGCCACCGACGTCATCGCCCCGGGTCGCGCGGCCATCGCGCGTTCGGCGACGACGAAGTTCTTCTCAAGGCGCGTACCTTTTTCCATCCCATAGTGGCGCAAGTCCATACCCCGTTCGCTCCCGTCCGGCATTCGCACCCGCCGCGGCAAGTGCAGCCACGAGCGGTACGGCACGCCGACGCTTGCCTCGACCTGGTGCAGGAACGTCGCCCCCTCCAAAAACGTGCAGCCGAGCAACAACAAATGAAATCCCGCCGCGTGCATCGCGTCGAACGACGATCCTTTGCCCAGCGACCGTTCCGGGTCGGCCCCGGCCAGCACCGCCGTATCCGCGCCGATCACCGCATGGCTGTGCATCGGACACAGCGTCCGCAGCACGCCGGGTTGCGTGCGGACGTATTCCGGCAGCGCACCGACCTCCTGCGACGGCGTCGTCGCCGGGTCGTACACGTCGGCGGACTCCAGATAGAACGTAAAGGTCGGCACGACCACCGTGCCCTCCGGTCCCACCGCCTCGCACAGCGCTTCGTAGACCGCCGCTGCGCCGCCCTCGACGCGACCGAAACTCAACAATCGCGAATGCACGGCCACATGCATTCCCGCCCGCACGCCCAGCCCGGCCAGATGCTGCGTCAGCCCGGCGCGCGTAATCGATGGTGTCCGCATCCCGGACGGCTCCGGTCACGGCCGGCGAAACACCGGCTGCACCCGTTCGCCGACCAGGCGCTCCGCCAACGTCCCATCTTCCAGCCATAGCGCCAGGTCAGCAAAAACGCGGTCGTACACCGCCAATGTTTGTTCGACATCGTCCGCCGTGTGGGCATATGACGGCGCATGCCACGCCGCCGCCAGAACGCCGCCGCGCAGCGCCTCCTGCTGGAACACGCTTTTCAGCAACAGGCCGTCGTCACCGGGAAAGTCGAGGATGTGGCGCGCCGGATACCCCAGCAGGCACACGCGAGCGCCCAATCCGTGGCGTTCGATCTGCCCGGCCATGCCGTCCAGCAGCGCGCGGCCGATCCCGTCCACATGCGCCAGCACCGGTTCGGTTTCCAGCACGTCCAGCACCGCCCCGGCGGCGGCAATTCCCAGCGCGTCGCCGCCGAATGTGAACGAAAAGAACGCGCTGTCGAACACCTCCATCACCTCGGCGCGCCCGACAATTGCCGAAATCGGCACGCCGTTGCCCAGCGCCTTGCCGAAGCACGCGAGGTCCGGCGCGACGCCAAAGCGGCCGAACGCCCCCTGCCGATGCAGCCGGAATCCGGTCCAGCATTCGTCAAAGATCAGCACCGCGCCGTGGGCATCGGCCAATCGGCGCACCTCTTCCAGGTATCCGGCGACCGGCTCGATCACCCCCATCGGCTCCAGGATGATCGCCGCGACATCGCCGGCGCGGGCCTGCAACAATTCCGCCAGCGCCTCCGGGTCGTTGTACGGAAACGCGGTCGTCAGCGCCCGCACGTCACGCGGCACCCCGGCATTGCGCGTCGTCGTGCCGATAAACCAGTCCTGCCAGCCGTGATAGCCACAGCACAGCACTAGGTCGCGGCCGGTGTGCGCGCGCGCCGCCCGCACCGCACCGGCGGTGGCGTCGGAGCCGTTCTTGCCGAACCGCACCCGCTCGGCATACGGGAACCAGTCGATCAGCCGCTCGGCCAGTTCCAACTCGCCGCGAGTCGGCAACGAAAACGCGATGCCGTCGGCCAGTTGCGCGGCAATCGCCGCGTTCACGCGCGGATGATTGTGCCCCAACAGCAGCGGCCCCAACGCCATCGGCCAGTCGATAAAGCGGTTGCCGTCAACGTCCCAAACCGATCCGCCGTCGGCGCGCTCGGCGAACACCGGCGCCGCGCCGCGCGGATATTGTGTCCACCCCTTTGAAAACGTCTGCGATTGGGCCGGAATGGCGCGGAACGCGCGATCGAGCATTTGTCGCGAGCGCGCATACCGATCCGCGCCGCCGCCCGAAACCGCCATGTCAGAGTCCACGCCGCAAAGGAACGGGCGTCAGATCGGCCAACACCGCGCCCGCCAGCGCCGCCAGAATCCGGGCATTCGCGCGCAGCCGCGTCCCCATGCGCGACGCCCCGGCGCGCTGGTGAATCGCCACCGGCACCGTCGCCACCCGCACCCGGCGGCGCAGTCCGGCCAACGCGAGTTCGGTGCCGATCGACCGGCGGCCGCTCGCACGGTGACGGCCAACCCATGTCATGCGATAGCCCTTCAAGCCGCACAGAATATCAGCGACGCCAAAGCGCCATCGGACGTAGGTGTTGAACAGCGCCTCGGACCAGCGGGCCGGATGGGGCCGTATGCCCAGCACCAGGTCAGCGCCCTCGCCCAGACGGTCCAATACCACGCGCAAGTCGCGGGCGTCGTGCTGGCCGTCGGCGTCGAACGTCACCGCGACATCGACGCCCAGCTCCCCGGCGCGCATCAGGCCGCTGAACAACGCCGCGTCATAGCCCCGGTTCCGCTCGTGGCGAACAATGTCGGCGCCGGCGGCGGCGGCGGCGGCGGCGGTGTCGTCGCCGGAGCCGTCATCGACGACGACAACTTCGCCGAATTCGGCAACTGCGCGCACCACACCTGCGACGGTCGCGGATTCGTTGTGAGCAGGAATTATGATCGCCGCGCGCATCCGGTCATTGCACGTCCGCCGGGCGCACACAGGCCCCGGCCTCGAGATCGGCGCGGGCGGTCTTGCCCAACACCTCGCCGATGCGATAGGGCGGCAGCGCATCCGTTGGACACGGCCGCAGCACAGTCAGATCGTCGGCCGTCAGCACTTCCCCGGCGG
>JAQBXG010000083.1 GCA_027625125.1 Pseudomonadota bacterium | reverse complement strand
TGCACCTGGCCGCCGCGGCTGCGGCGGCGGGCGACGTGGGCCGTGCCGAGGCCGAATACGCAGAGGCCGGCGAATGGTTCGCGGCCGCGGCAATTCCGATCGGCGCGGTGTTGACGGCGCTGGGACGTGCCGAACTTGCCGCCCGGACGTCCGACAACGATGCCGCGGCGGACCTCCGCGCGGCTGCGGCGGCGCTGGCGGCCATCGACGATCCGGTGGCCGAGGCCAACCGGTTTCTGGGGCTGCCGCCGGTCGGACAGATCGTTCTGTTGAACGAGATCAATCAGGGGTTTGGCGGCGACGAACCCGATCCCGCGGCGATCCTTCGCGCCGCCGCCGAGCGCAAAGAAAACCTTGCCGCGCATCCCAACCACAATCTCGAGGGCAAGCGCCTCGTGGCGGAGATCGTGGAGCGCATCGCGGCGGCGCAGACGGCGAACTAGCCGCCGAGCGTTTCGCGGGCCGACCCTAAAATGCCTGGCAGGCGCGGGCGTCCGGGTTGCCGCCAAAAAACAGCGCGCAATTGTCCCGGGTGACGCGCCGCTGTCCGACCACGTGCTCCATCAGGAACGACACAAGGTCTTCCAGCTCCTCGGCGCTGATGCCGCCGGCGCCACGAACCTCGGCCGGAACGTCTCCCGGCGGCAGGCCGTAGCACGACACCTCGGTGTACGCCCCTTGCAGATTGAACGGCATTGGCGTCCCCGGGCGGCCGCAGGCGATCGTTTCGACAAAGCCGGCGCGGTCCAGACGGGATATGCGCAGATTGGGGCCGACCGGTTCGGCCGGGTCCTCGCCGCCGGTCGCCAGCGTGCCGTGGCAGGTACCGCAACCGGCACCCCCCCAAACCTCGGCGCCGGCGATTCCCTGCGCCCCGGCCGGCGCCGGCATCGCCACAACGGCCGCGACAACAAGCCCCGCGCAAACCAGGAACCCACGCAACCAAACTGACTCGTCGCGCCACACGGCGCTGTGTTGACCTTGCATCAGACTTCCCTCCCGCGAAGCGTGCGGACCAGACAGTACGCTTGCGCCAGCGGTGGCTCAAGGCGATGTTCGTCCGGCACATCGACGGCGATCGCGGCGCCGCTGGGCTTCCCGATTGGCGCGGCATCGGGCGCCCGTGTCAATATCGACCGCCATGGCTACAATGCGCCGGGGACCAATGACATGAACGCGAACACCTCCACCGCCGGGGCGCGGGCGATGGCTTCCCCGACGTTGCCCCTGGCTGCGATTCCGGTCGCCGCGGCGCTGGTTGCCGCCGCCGACGGCAGGTTGCTGGACACCAACGCGCCGTTCCGGCGGCTGTTCGGCGACGCCGATCGGTTCGACGATATCGCCCGCGACCCCGAACGGCTGGGGGCCGAGCGCCGCAACGCGGCCGCCGCGGGGGACCCCTGCGACTGCGAGTTTGACTCCGGCAGCGACGACGTGCCGTTGCGGGTGTTCGTGTCGATCTCGCGCGTATCCGGCGCCGCCGACGCCGGAGTCCTGCTGGCTGTCTTTCACGATGTGACCGCGCGCTGGACCCGTGAACAGGAATTCGCCGAACTTGCGAAATTCCCGCTGATGAATCCAAAGCCCGTGTTGCGCTTCGATCCGGGCGGCGTCGTCGTGCTGGCCAACAAGGCGGCCTGTACGCTGTTTGGTTCCGAGTCCTTGATGGGTCGCAGTTGGATCGGGTTGTGTCCCGGCGTGTCCGAAGCGTTCTGGGCGAGGGTGCGCATCGACGAGCGTCCGCCACAACTGGAAACCGAGATCGGCGACCGCTGTGTCGTGTTCACTCACGTCCGATCCTCGGATGGTCGCATTGTCCTTGCGTTTGGCGAGGACACGACCGCGTTTCGCCGGGCCGAATACGAAATCAATGAAAAGGCGGAACTGCTGGCCGAACTGGCGCGGTTCCCGGACATGAACCCCGGGCCGGTCATTCGCACCGGCGAGGACGGCGTCATCCTGATGGCGAACCCGGCGGCGCGGCGGGTATTCGGCGACGAACTGTTGGGCAAGTGCTGGAAAGACCTTTGCCCCGGCGTCGGCTGCGCGTGGGAGAAAATCATCGCGGCAGAGGAAGCGCCCCTGGTCCTGGAAGCGCGGGTCGCCGAACGCGACTATGTGTTCGCCCATCGCCACGACCGCAAGAGCCAGTTGATCTTTGTGTTCGGCGCCGATGTCAGCAATGAAAAGAAGGCGGAGGAGGCGTTGCGACGGTCTGAAAAGATGGCGACCCTGGGCACGCTGGCGGCCGGCGTGGCGCACGAGCTGAACAATCCAGCCGCGGCGACCCGGCGGGCGGCGGACCAGCTGGCGTCGGCGTTCGAACGCCTCGAAGCTGCCTATGTCGTGCGTGACGGCGCGAACTTCACCTCCGAGAGGCGCGAGGTTCTGCGGCAACTGGAGGAGGCGGCGCGCGCCAAGGCCGGCGTGCCATTTGAGATGGATGCGATGGTCCGCTCGGATCGCGAGGCCGAGCTGGAGGAGTGGCTGGAAAACCGCGATGTGCCCGACCCGTGGGCGATTGCGCCACAATTGGTGCGGATCGGCTTCGATGTTGCCGAGCTGGATCGGGCGGCGGCGGCGCTGAATGGCGAAGCCCTGACGGCGGCGATGGTCTGGGTCGGCGCGACGTTCCCGGTCTATGCCCTGTTGTACGAAATCGCCAACGGCTCTTCGCGCATCTCCGAAATCGTCGGCGCGTTGAAGTCGTACTCGTACCTGGGCCAGGCGCCGGTGCAGGCGGTGGACCTGCGCGAGGGCATCAACAACACGTTGATCATCCTGCGCAGCAAGATGAAGCGCGGTGTCCACGTGACCCGGGAATACGCCGACGACGTTCCGCCGGTGCCTGCCTACGGCAGTGAACTGAACCAGGTATGGACGAACTTGCTCGACAACGCGATCGGGGCGATGGACGGCGACGGCAATATCCGCATCAAGACACGGCGCGTACAGGACTGGGCGGTGGTCGAAATCGAAGACGACGGCCCGGGCATCCCCGAGGAGCACCAGTCGCGGGTATTCGATCCATTCTTTACGACCAAGGAACCGGGCAAGGGCACCGGACTGGGACTGTCGACGACGTTTTCGATCGTCACCGAGCGCCATCGCGGCGAAATCTCGGTACAGTCCCGGCCCGGATCGACGCGATTCACGGTGCGGCTGCCGCTGGAGACGGCCGCCGCTGTTGGCGCCCGGTTTGAAGAGCAGCCGAACGAAGAAGGGGATGGCGAATGGCAAAACCCGTCATCGTGAGCGTCGACGACGATCCGGAGGTGCTGGCGGCGATCGAACGGGACCTGCGCGCGCATTTCAAGAGCGCGTACCGCATCATCAAGGCCAACTCCGCGTCCGAAGGCCTTGAAGTCGCGCGGGAACTGAACAAGCGCGGCGTCCCGGTGGCAATGTTTCTTGTCGACCAGCGCATGCCGGAAATGTCGGGCACGGAGCTGCTGCGCGAAGCGCGCAAGTTGCATCCCGATGCGCGCAAGGTTCTGCTTACGGCCTATGCTGATACCGACGCGGCGATCGACAGCATCAACGACATCGGCCTCGACCACTATTTGCTGAAGCCGTGGTCCCCGCCCGAGGAAAAGCTTTATCCGGTGCTGGACGATTTGTTGTTGGACTGGCAGGCGAATGTACGCCTGCCCTATGACGGCATCCGGCTGATCGGCGCACGGTGGTCGCCGGAAAGTTTCGCCGCCAAGGATTTGCTGACCCGCAACCAGGTGCCGTACCAGTGGATCGACCTGGAGCAGACGCCGTCGGCGCGGGCGACGCTGGCGTCGCTCGACGTGTCGGAGACGCAGTTGCCGGTCGTGCTGTTTCCCGACGGGCGCGCGCTGATTTCGCCGAACAAGGCCACGCTGGCGGAGGAATGCGGCATTCGTTCCCATCCGGCGCGGCGGTTCTACGACATGATCGTCATCGGCGCCGGGCCTGCGGGCCTTGCGGCTTCGGTGTACGGCGCATCCGAAGGCATCCGCACGTTGCTGGTCGAACAATCCGGCGCCGGCGGACAGGCCGGGACCAGCTCGCGGATCGAAAACTATCTGGGATTTCCGTCCGGCGTCTCCGGCGCCGACCTGGCCCACCGCGCCGTGACCCAGGCAAAGCGGTTTGGCGCCGAATTGCTGGAGGCCCAGGAAGTCACCGGTGTCCGCTGCGAGGATCCGTACCGCATCATCCGCCTGGCCGACGGCAGCGAAGTGGCCTGCCACGCGCTGGTTCTGGCAATGGGGGTCGCCGTGCGCCGCCTGGAGGTGTCCGGGGCGGAGCATCTGACCGGCATCGGCGTCTATTACGGGGCGGCGATGACCGAAGCAGCCACCTACCGCAACAAGGACATCCTGATCGTCGGGGCCGGCAACTCAGCCGGGCAGGGGGCGCTGTTCTTCTCGCGCACCGCCGCCTCGGTAACGATTGTGTTGCGCAGGGACTCGCTGGGGCGGTCGATGTCGCAATACCTTGTCGACCGCATCGACGCGGCGGAGAATATCCGCGTCATGCCGAATGTGCAGGTTGCCGAGGTCGTCGGCGAAAACTGCCTGGACCGGGTGACGTTGCGCGACGTGCGGGACGGGGCCGAATCCCGCCTCGACGTTTCCGCGATGTTCGTATTCATCGGTGCGGCGCCGCATACCGATCTCGTCGCAGATCTGGTGGAGCGGGACGACAAGGGCTTTGTGCTGACCGGCCCGCACTTGATCCGGGACGGAAAGCGGCCGAAGGGGTGGAAACTGGACCGAGATCCGATGTTGTTCGAGACCAGCGTGCCGTGGATATTTGCCGCCGGGGACGTGCGGTCCGGGTCGTCGAAACGCGTCGCCGCCGCGGTCGGCGAGGGCTCGGGCACCGTCTCCAACGTACACGCCTATCGCGAAACGGTATAATACGCGGCCGTTGCGAAATCGACCGCAGTCGGATTACATCCCGCCGGCGGCACCCGCCGACAACGACGAATCAACCGACAGAGCAAGCCAACAGAGCAAACCGACAGAGCAACATGACCGCGAACGAAAAAATCCCCGGAACGACCAAGGTCGGCCCCTATACAATTCCCAACATGACCGGCGGCAAGGCCCCCGGCCCAAAACAATCAAAAGACGCGAGCCAGCCGAGCGGCGAGGGGCAAAAGGCCGTGACCGAAAAATATCGCAAGGGATGGGATGCGATCTTCGGCGACAAGAAACGCTGATCCGCCACGCATGTACTTCCGCGCATTGCGCGCGGTCGTGCTCGCTGCCCCAATCGTTGGTGCACTCGCGCCTCCAGCGGTGGCCCAGCAGGACGCCGCGGATGGACTCGCAGTCTGGAAGCGCGCGCCGTGCCAGGAATGTCACGGAACCTTTGCCGATGGCCGCAAGGACGATCCCGGCGGCAGTGAGTTCCCCGACGGTCCCGATCTGCGCCGCACCCGACTCGATCGCTCCGCGGTGCTGGAGACCGTGCGGTGCGGCCGCCCCGGCACCGACATGCCTTCGTTCGCGGCCGGCGCGTATGCCGAAAGTTCCTGTTACGGGCTGCCCCCCGGCCCGGTCCCGGCCGACGTAGCGCAACTGACCGAGCTGTCGCCGCGGGACATCGAAGCCCTGGTGGACTGGCTGTTCGCCGCCATCATCGGCAAGGGTCCGGCAACCCGCGCGGAGTGCATCGCCTATTTCGGCAATGCACTGTTCTGCACCGAGTTCCGCTAGGCGGACCCGCTCATTTAAACGGTTTGACGTATAGCTCCCAGTACCGCAACGACCGCTCCTCGACTTTCGCCAGGTCGCCGTCGCTCATGCCTTCGCGCATACGGCCCTGGTAGTACGGGGCCATTGGAATCTGACCGACCGCGGCCAGATTGAACCAGGCATAGGCCTCGATCCGGTCGACCTCGACGCCGCGGCCCTGCATGTACATCAGCCCCATGTACAAATGTGCGGTCGGATCGCCGGCTTCCGCCGCCGGCCGGAAGATCTCCAGCGCGCGATCGTATTCGAAGTTCTGATACGCGAGTTTCCCCGCCTCGATGTCCTGCCCCAGCGCGGGCGGCGCAGCGAGCAACAGTGCGGCCACCAGTGCGAAGGCGCGCATACGATGCTCCAACGACCAATCAAACCGGCGCCGCGATCATAGCAGATCGACGCCGGTCAAGTTGGCAGTCGGCGATCAGTCGATATCCCGGTGTCTGCTACCCGCGTCTGCGAGCGCCTGCTATCGCAGGGCGGCCCTTGCGGTCCGCAGGGATTCGAGCGCGCGCAACCGCTCTTCGAGTTCCCGTTCGGAGTTGTCCAGCGCGACTTCCGCTGCAAACATCTGCACCGGGCGCTCGGCGCGGAACAGTTCGGTGCGGCCCCTGGCCACGGAGTTGTCGGCGCGCGCCACTGCCAACTGTGTCGCAGCGATGGCCGTTTCAGCCCTTGCAACTGTCACAGCCCGCCCGATTTCTGCCGCCCGACTCTGCGCCTGTGCCAGCCTTGCCCGTGCCGCCGCCGATTCTGCCCGCGTTTGCGCCGCGCCCAGCGCCGTCCGCGCGGCCTCCAGCTCGTCCGCTGCCTCAGCAAATCCGACATCAAGCTCGCGCGCAAGCGCTGCGGCACGCTCGGCGTATGCCGCGGCCTCGGCAAGCTCGTCACCGACACGGTGCAACTTGTTGCCCGCGTCGGCCAACGCGTACAACCGGTCCAGCGATTGCTGGGCGGCAATCAGCTCCTGCGGCGTCACCGCCGCCGCTACCGCGGCTTCCGCTGCGCCGAGAGTATCGTCCAGATGTTCATCGATGGATGCGGCCATTTCGTGGGCCGCTTCCGATTCTTCAAGTCCTGTCTCGACGAACGGGCCGTGTTCTCCGTCCAGAAAGCTGAAGACAAAGACCTCGGCAGGCAGCGCCGCAAAAACGTCCGGCGGCATTTCGGTCAGGGTGTGCACCAGGGCCGGCGGCAGATTGTCGGCGTCCGCGGCGACTTGCTGCAGTAATTCGATCGGCAGCGCACCAATTTCCTCGTTTTCTTCCAGCAGTCGCCGGCCCGGCGTACCGGGGGCAAACGCATCTGCCAGCACTTGCCGTTCATCCGCGGCAAGATCATCCAGTTCCTGCAGCACCTCGCGAAGCGCGACCGGCAAGTCCGCGACAACCGGATCCAATGCGCGATCGCCCGCGTCATCTTCGTGCTCGACCGTGACCTCGCCGGCAGCGTCGTTGTCTTCGTGGTTGCGCGCTTCCTCCGTCGCGAGCGGTTCGATGTCGTCGGCAGATTCGTCGCCCGCGTGGATGTCCCCGGCGACCGCATGGTCCACCTCGTCATCGGCCGCGTCCGCCTCGTGGTGTACGTCCTCCTCAGTCTCTACATGAACTACCTCTTCGGGCGCGTCGTCGTGGCCATGCTCCGGTTCTTCAGTGGCGGGGGCATCGGTAAGGGCGGGCTCCTCGGCGGCCGCTTCGTCGTGGCCATGCTCCGGTTCTTCAGTGGCGGGGGCATCGGTATGGGCGGGCTCCTCGGCGGCCGCTTCGTCGTGGCCATGCTCCGGCTCTTCAGCGGCGGGGGCATCGG
>JAQBXG010000082.1 GCA_027625125.1 Pseudomonadota bacterium | reverse complement strand
CCCCCGCCACTCGGCCTCAAACGCCGATGTTTGGGTATGGGCGCTCGATTCCGTGACGATTTTCCACTCGCCGCGGAAGTTTTCAACAATTTCGACGTCCGCCGGCCGGCTGCCGCCGTTTTTCAGGGTCAGCCGCTGGGTGGTGTCTACATTCTCGTTGCGGGCCCCGGTCCGGTTGAAGTCCAGCACGGTGCGCTCGAAGGTCACATCGAAAGACTGGCCGATTTCGACGATCATCTCGCCGCCCGCCGGAACCGCGGTAATCGTGGCGCCGCCCTGAAATACCTCGCGGCCGCCGGCTTGCTCGAACGACGAAAATAGTCCCGCCGGCAGCGGCACGCCCAGACCGTTCTTCGCCTCGTTGGCGATGGTCAGGCGCGCGGGAACCGGCTGTGTCGTGGGGATCGTCGAATGCGCGGCGTAGAGCGGCCCGCCCTGGGTACGCAGAGTGCGCGCAAACGCCACGGCAGCGCTGCGGATCAATTCCACCTGGGTCTGTTGGCGCGGTTTTATGTCGAAGGTCTGCGGCAGCGTATAGCGGTAATAAGGCCCGGTGTCGCCAGCAGACACGCCATCGGCCACCGCCGATACGCGCATCGTTTGGGCGACCTCAAAGCGCGGCAGGGGTTGCGCGGACGCCCGGTTGACCTGTCCGGCGACGAGTGCGAGCTGCGCGCCCGGATAGGCCGTGTTGGTCTGGTTGTCGACCAGCGCCCAGCCGGTCAACTCCATTCGGTCTTGGCCGTCGGCGAGCCGGCCGACATAGCTGGTCGTCCAGCTGATCCCGTCGGTGAGATAGCTCAGCGACACCGCGCGTTCCCCCGCCGCCGGCACCGAAAGGGTGGCGACGATGCCCGGCGCGGGGCGAAGATCGGTCGGTACGTCGGCAAACACAACGCGCCCCGGCAGGGCTGTTTCGATGCGGTCGCCGATGCGCAGAACCAGATCGGGCGCGACCGCCAGCACTTCGGCGTCTTCGAAGGTTTCAACGCCGGTGACCGTATTAATCCGCGCGACACGAACCCTCTCGCCCACCGACCGGCGCAGCAGCGCGTCCGACGACAGCACCTCGCGGTCGAGCGTCAGGCTTGTGACTTGGGCATTTTCGCCGGCCCCCAGGCGGATGGTGGCGATGTCCAGCCGGTCGCTGAGATCGGGCAGAATGAGCGTTCCCGGCCCTTGCGGCAGGTTCGCCCGGCGCACCTCGTGCACCAGGGCAAATCCGCCCTGGTAGACGGTCAGCGATAAGTCCGAGCGTTGTTCGGCGCCGGCAACGACGGATTGGGCACGCGCCGTCGGAGCGGACACGACAACTAGAATCGCAGCAGCAATTATCAGGGGGATACGCGGAAACATCTCGGCGGCCTTCCTAGGTTAAGCGACAGACCGGTAATACGTGCTGCGATGGCGGCAATTATAAGGCACGTTTACAGGGGACGGCGGCTTTTCATGGCCGCCGTCAGAGTACCGTCATCGAGATAGTCGAGCTCGCCGCCGACGGGCACCCCGTGGGCCAGCCGCGACACCTTTACGCCGGCGGAAGACAGGCGCTCCATGATGTAATGGGCCGTGGTTTGTCCGGCGACGGTCGCGTTGGTCGCCAGTATCACCTCCGTCACCGCGGGATCGCCGGCGCGCGCGACCAATTTTCCGATATTCAGGTCTTCCGGGTTGACCCCGTCGAGCGCCGACAATGTGCCGCCCAACACGTGATAGCGGCCGCGATGGACCCCGGTTCGCTCGATCGCCCACAAATCGGCGACCTCCTCGACCACGCAGATAATGGCAGGGTCGCGTTCGGAGTGGGCACAGATGCGGCAGGGGTCCGTGGTGTCGACATTGCCGCAGACCTGACAGGTGGAGATCGCCCGCGCGGTCGACGACAGGGCCTCGGCCAACGGCGTCATCAATTGCGCCGGCCGCTTGAGCAGATGCAGCGCCACGCGCCGCGCCGAACGCGGGCCCAATCCGGGCAGCTTGGCGAGCAATTCGATCAGACGGTCGATTTCGGGAGCGGACATGTCGGGCGAACGCGGCAGCGACCGCTAACCGAAGGGCAAGCTCATGCCGGGCGGCAGTTCGATCCCGCCAGTGAGTTCCTTCATGGCTTCGGCCGCCTTGGCTTCGGCCTTGCCCTTGGCGTCGGCGTGGGCGGCGACGATGAGGTCTTCGAGTATCTCGGCCTCGTCCGGTTTCAGCAGCGACGGATCGACTTTGATCGCCTGCATCTCGCCTTTGCCGTTCAGGGACACCGTCACGAGCCCGGCGCCGGAGATCCCTTCTACAATCGTATCCGCTAACCGCTCCTGCATCTCCGTCATCTTCGACTGCATTTGCTGGGCCTGCTTGAGCATCTGGCCGATATTTTTCATGAGTCGCTATCCTCACCGTCTAAGTCGTCGTCAGGGTCTACGTAGCCGCCATCGTCGCCGGCGAGCGCAACATCGGCGCCCTCGCGGCTGACCACGCGCTCGATGCGCGATCCGGCAAAAATCTCCAGCGCCGCGCGGACCACCGGATCTTGGGCCGCCGCCGTCCGCTCCGCCTGTTCGTGGGTCGAATCCTGCTCGGCCAGCGTCGGATCACCCACCTCGCCCGATACGCTGACCGACCAATGGGCGCCGCGCCAATCGCGCAAATAGTTCAACACCTCGCCGGCCAGATTACCCGGCGCCGAATCGTTCGGCCGGAACTCCAGGCGTCCCGGCTCGTAGGCGATCAGATGAACGTTCATATAGAGGTGATTGCGGATCTGGATTTCACGCTTCTCGGCGAACAGGGCGATGAGATCACGAAACGTCGCCGGGTCCGGCGCGGCCGCATTCACCATCTCGGGCGCCGGCTCGAATTCAGGCGCCACCGCCGCCATCGTCGCCTGCGGTGTGGCGGAGGAGGACGCCGCCATGGACGCGCCGGTCGGCGGCGCACTGGATAGCGCTGTCGAGCCGCCGTTCGATGCCGTGGCAGAATTCGACGCCGGAGCGGCGGCGGGCGTTCCCGCGCCGTCCCCCAGGCGCGCCACGATATCGGCCGGTGACGGCAGATCGGCGGCGTAGGCCAGGCGGATCAACACCATCTCGACCGCCGGCAGGGCGATCGGCGCCCGCTGCGCCTCGCCCAACCCTTTGAGTAAAATCTGCCACGCCCGCGACAACACCGAGACCGGGAGCTGTTCAGCCAGCGCGCGGCCCCGGGTCCGCTCGACCTCCGAGACGGTCAAATCATCGGCGGTTTTTGGCACCAGTTTAACCCGGGTGAGCCAATGGCTGAGCCCGAGCAGATCCTGCAGAATCGCGATGGGATCGGCGCCCGAATCGTAGAGCGTGCGCAGGCCCGACAGCGCGTCATCCGTGCGTCCGGCCATTACCGCCTCGAACAAATCATAGACCCCGCTGGCGTCGGCGAGCCCCAGCATCTCGCTCACCTCGGCTTCGCTGGCGGTCGCCCCGCCGGAGCCGTAGGCGGCGATCGCCTGGTCGAGCAGCGACAGGCCGTCACGCACCGAGCCGTCGGCGGCGCGCGCAATAAGCCGCAGCGCGCCCTCATCGATCGCCGCAGATTCTTTCACCGCGATCTCGCTAAAATGGCGCAGCAGCTCTTCCGCGCCGACCCGGCGCAAGTCGAACCGCTGGCAGCGCGACAGGACGGTGACCGGCACCTTGCGAATTTCGGTAGTCGCGAAGATGAACTTCACATGATCCGGCGGCTCTTCCAGGGTCTTCAGCAAGGCGTTGAAGGCGTTGCGCGACAGCATGTGCACTTCATCGATGATGTAGACTTTGTAGCGGCCGAAAACCGGCCGATAGCGCACCCCATCGAGGATCTCGCGAATATCGTCGACCCCGGTGCGGCTCGCCGCATCGACCTCGATGACGTCGGGATGACGGTCCTGGGCAATCGCCAGGCATTGCTCGTCGTCCGCCGCGGGGGTGATGGTCGGTCCGTCGGTGGCGTTCAGACATTTGGCGATGATCCGCGCCGTCGTCGTCTTGCCGACCCCGCGCACCCCGGTCAAAATAAAGGCGTGCGCTACCCGGTCGAGCTTGAAGGCGTTGGTCAGGGTCTGCACCAGGGCGTCCTGGCCGATCAATTCGTCGAAATTTTGCGGTCGGTATTTGCGCGCCAACACCACATAGTCGCCGGCGGCAGCGTCGCTCCGGGCGGCCGCGCCCGTCGATGGCGGCGCGACGGCTGCTACCGGGGCCGGCTCCGAAACCGGGGCCGGCGCGTCGAGAAAGCTCGATTGGTTGGCGTCGTCGACCGTCGGGCTGCCGTCGGCAGAAACAGCCGCGTCGCCCCCGTCATCCGTGGCGTCGTCGGGCAACAAATCGTTCGGCGCCAGGTCGTCGGAGTCGGCTTGCATCGGCTTTAGCGAGCCCCTTGGTCGGGGGTTTCAGGGATCGAAGTGGAAGGCCGGTTTGAATACGACCCGGGCGAAACTCGTTGCGGCTGCTTCCTTCCGGACCTGACCGGGTTCGCGAGAGGCCCGTCCGCCCGACCTTCCATAGCCACTATACCAGATCGCTCGCCCGGCGGAACCGGTCAAGGGCAGAATTCTTGTTTCTGCCCGCTACCAGCGTAGTATCCGGCGTTGCGGCTATCAACCCATTATGACAACTTCACGCGTCACAAAAGGTGCCGCTATGACCCGCAAAAACTTCTACGCCACCATCAGTCTCGACAGAGCGGCCAACCAGCGCGCCGACAGCGAATGGCTGGCGATCCGCTTGGGCGCGCCGAATAGCCGGGTCGTTCCCGTGTGGCGGGGCCAAAGCCTGGTCTCCACCGGCGATGCGATCTCGATGGTCGACCTGGACATCCACCATCTGGAGGCCTTGTCGAACCGCGATAACCAGCCGGTACTGCTCGGCCGGATCGGCGAGACGACCTATTTCAGCATCGATATCAGTCATCTGGACAACCCCGCCGATCAAATCGTATTGGGCGATCGAGACGCATTTGCCGATCTGCGCCAGGTCGGCCAGATCATGGCGCCGGAAGAAGGCAATCTGCTGGCCTATGCCCGCGGCATCAACTATTGGCACCAGCGCCATCGCTTTTGCGGCGTCTGCGGCGCGCCGACGCTCAGCGAAGCGGCCGGACATCAGCGCCGCTGCACCGACAAGGACTGCAACGCGGTGCATTTTCCGCGCACCGATTCGGCCTGCATCGTGCTCGTGTACCATGAAGACAATATAATTCTGGCCCGCGCCGGGCGGTTTCCGCCACGTATGCAGTCGGTCCTTGCCGGCTTTCTCGAACCCGGCGAAAGCCTGGAGGATTGTGTCGCGCGCGAGGTCTTCGAGGAGGTTGGGGTCAATTTGACGGAAATTACCTACCAGCATTCCCAGCCCTGGCCGTTTCCCTCATCCTTGATGGTCGGGTTTCGCGCCCGCGCCCTGAACACCGATTTGCACCCCGATCCGACCGAACTGGATTCCGCGGAGTGGTTCAGCCGCGACGCGTTGAAAGCGATTACGCCTGACTCGGATGTGCAACTGCCGCGCGCCGATTCAATCGCCCGCCACCTGATCGAGGAATGGCTCGCCGAGGGCTAACGGCCACCGATACGGAACGCGTCATGAATACCGAGAGTTTTCTTGTCATCGCCGTTGGGCTCGTGGCGTTTGCCATGATCTCGGGCAAGCTGCGCGACACCATCATTACCCCGCCGATGATCTTCGCCGCCTTCGGGCTGGTGATCAGCGGCGCCGTTCTCGGGGTCGCCGATGTCGATTTCGACAACGGCTTCGTTCACACCCTGGCCGAGATCACCCTTGTTTTCGTGTTGTTTACCGACGCTGCGCGGATCGATCTGAAGTCGCTCCGCCGCGATCATAATCTGCCCGTGCGCCTGCTGGTCGGCGGTCTGCCGCTGACAATCGTCGCCGGCACCTTGGCTGGCCTGTTGCTGCTGCCCGGCTTTACCCTGTGGCAGGCGGCCCTGCTCGCCGCCGTCCTGGCGCCGACCGACGCCGCGCTCGGCCAGGCCGTGGTCTCCAGCCCCCGCGTCCCCGTCCGCATTCGGCAAACGATAAACGTCGAAAGCGGCCTCAACGACGGCATCGCGTTGCCCGTCGTGCTGCTGTTCGCCAGTCTGGCCAATGCAGAGCACGACACCGTGGACGCCGGCTTCTGGATTCGCTTCGGCGCGATGCAGATCATCCTCGGGCCCGTTGTCGGCATTATCGTCGGCTGGGTCGGCGCCCGGGCCGCCGAACGGGCCGCCGGCAACGGCTGGATGTCTCCGGCGCTGCAGGGGCCGGCCGCGCTGGGCATCGCCCTGATCGCCTTCGCCGCCGCCGAAACCATCGGCGGCAACGGTTTTATCAGCGCCTTCATCGCCGGCCTGGTGCTAGGCAATACGGTGCGCGGACACTGCGCCGTCCTGTTCGAATTCGCCGAAAGCGAGGGCCAGCTGCTGACCCTGTTGACCTTCCTGGTGTTTGGCGCGGTCCTGCTGCCCACGCTGGCAAGCGGCGTCGACTGGCGGATTATCGTCTATGCGCTGCTCAGCCTGACGCTTATCCGCATGGTGCCGTCGGCGCTGGCGCTGTTCGGCACCGGGGTTCGCTGGCCGACCACCCTGTTTCTCAGCTGGTTCGGACCGCGCGGGCTGGCCTCGATCCTGTTCGCGCTGCTGGTCATCGAAGAGGCGCAAATACCCCTGCGCGACGAGATTTTACAGATCACCATCCTGACAGTGGCTCTGAGTATCCTCGCCCACGGCCTTACCGCGGCGCCGGCATCGCGCTGGTACGCCGGCATCGTGCGCCGCATGGGCGACTGCGAAGAGGCCAAACCGGTCAGCGAAATGCCCAGCCGGTTCGGACCAATGGCCGCGGACCGGGAACGTTCGGTCGACTGATTTGGCTTATTCGGCGAGGGACCTATATGTCATGTCGAACGCAATCACCCGACCACGGAGACGAAAATGACGGAACACGGCAAGGCGCGCGCGCTGGGGATCAACCATGTGGTGCTGGAAGTCGGCAATGTGGACGAAGCGCTCGAATTCTACGGCGCGATCTTCGATTTCACCCTGCGCGCCCGGCGCGAGGGCCAGGCCTTCATCGATCTGGGCGACCAGTTCCTGCAATTGAGCGAGAACCGCACCCAGGAAGCCGATGCCCAGCGCCATTTCGGCCTGGTCGTCGACGACCGCGAACCGGTCCGCCGCGCGCTGGCCAAGCTCGGCGTCGAACTGATCGGCAACCGGCTGAATTTTCGCGACCCCTGGGGCAACCGGGTCGAGATCGTTCCTTATGACGACATCCAATTCACCAAGGCGCCGCACATCCTGCGCGGCATGGGCGTCGACGTGAAGAAAACCCCGGCGGCAATCGAAGAACTCGCCAAAAAGGGCATGGCGCCGTAAGTCCCTCTACCGGCGGGCTACGGGATGCCCATATCTCGATTGACTGCGGGGCGGGAATAACGTCGGGATGTCCGCCGGACCGGTGACAGAGGGTTCGACACGGGCGGAACGGTGGGATTTTCGGGGCGTGCCGTCGACTGCCCCGTCGTGATCGTCATCCCGGAAGCCGGATTGCCCCAAATCTTCGATTTGGCCGGCAAACCGAGTTATCCGGG
>JAQBXG010000081.1 GCA_027625125.1 Pseudomonadota bacterium | reverse complement strand
GCCAACTGCGGAATCCGCGCCACCGGCGCCCGAACTCGCCCTGCCGGTTTCCGCAAACCCCGGCGCCGGCCGGCGGCCCGGTGCTGCGCGGCACCGAAACTCTGCTGGTCGTCGACGACTCAAGCGACGTGCGCAAGATCGCGGTCCATATCCTGTCGGGGCTGGGCTACCGGGTGCTCGAAGCTTCGACGGCGGCCGACGCGTTGCACGTGCTGACGGAAAACCGCGGCGGCATCGACCTCGTCTTTTCCGACGTGATGATGCCGGGCGGCATGCTGGGCACCGATCTCGCCCGCCACACGCGCTCGCTGTACCCGTCGATCCGCGTGCTGCTGACCTCCGCTTCCGAGGACGCGGCGCCGACCGGGGCCGAAGACTTCGCGTTCGTCATCAAGCCCTACCGCCGCAGCGACCTCGCCAGAATCGTCCGGCAGATGCTGGACCGCCCGGCCTGATCCGCGCCCCACGCCGCACTGCCGGGCCATATCTCTTGCAAACCTCGGGCGATCCGGGTTCACTCTGCCCTCGCCGCAGAATGGGAACGGGCGCGTAGCTCAGCGGGAGAGCACTACGTTGACATCGTAGGGGTCACTGGTTCAATCCCAGTCGTGCCCACCATTCCCTTCAGTGACTTGGTGGCCGGGTTCCGCCACCGCCCCTGACCAGCCACCAGCCCGCAATCAGCACGAGACCTCGCTTTCGGTTGGCGTGGCCGCGCCGCGCTCGGTCGCGCCGCGCCTGTCGGTTCCCTGCAACAGCCATATCCAGCGACCACATCGACCGGTCAGGCCCGCGCACACCCAAAGACTTCTGACAGGCCTCGCCGGGCCGCGAATGGGGACGCTGAAGCGACGAAGCGGCTAGCCGCCGAGATGAGAAAGAGCCTGTTTCAGCTCGCTCACGCTTTCCGACAGTTTCTTGGAGCGCGCGCGCATTTCGCCAGCGAAATCTTCGTCCGTCATATGGGACGAATGCAATGCGGCAATCCGCACATCGGACGCCAACTTCCCAATTTCGCGACACCCATCATCCATCCTCTCAGTAATCGCTTCAGCCCTGAGTTTGAGTCTCCTGGTTTCCAGCAGCTCGACCACGATATCGGAAAGGTCTTTCAGAGCCTGTGCAGTATCCGCTTCAGGTTCCTGACGTTCCTTGTGATCGATCACGCAGACTGTCCCAAGATTATATCCCTCAGAGGTTCGGAGCGGTGAACCTGCATAAAACCGAACATTGGGGTCGCCTGTAACCAGCGGGTTGGATCGAAATCGGTCGTCTTCCAGCGCGTTGGGCACCACGAAAAGTCCATTGCCTAGAATTGCGTGCGCACAAAACGCAACATCTCGAGGCGTTTCGCGAACCCCCAAGCCGACCACGGACTTGAACCATTGCCTGTCCTGATCCACGAGGGACACGAGCGCGATGGGGCACCGAACAGATTGGCAGCGAGCCGCGTAATGCGGTCGAACGTCGGTTCAAAATCTGTATCGAGAATTCCATAGCTTCGAAGCGCTTCGAGCCGTGCAGGGTCGTTTGAGGGAACCTTCATGTATTTCAATTCCTGCGGCTCTTTTTCGAGGATCGGTCAGCTTGCCTTGGCGCGCGTCTGTTGTCCAATTGCGGTCGCTGCGGGCAGCGACTGTGGCACGCTGGCCGCGCAGTTGTGACTCGGTTGGCATTGCTGCAAGGGAATGAAAGTGGCACGCAATCGGCACGCAAACGGGTCGATTCAGGCTATTTCGGGCGCCTTCGGGTTCGTCCAAGCCGTTGAGAGTCAACAGGTTGTCGCTTTTCCCACGGCGTTGACATCGCAGGGGTCACTGGTTCAAGCCCAGTCGTGCCCACCACTTGCGCCGAAGCGGACAGTGCGGCGACACCTTACCTCCGCCGGTTGGCGCAGCGGGATCAGCCCCATAACACGGGTTTCACGACCATCAGCCAAAGGATCGCCAGTACTGCCCCCGTCACCACCGCGCGGACCATATGAGCGCGCCAGTGAAGGGCGCGGTAGTCGTCGGTGTTGCCGCTGCCCTTCGCAGCCAGCTCCGTCTGGCGAGTCCGCAACGGTACATAGATGCGCGGGCCAACAGCGGCCACGGCGACGAAGAGCACGATCGATGCGAACACCCACGGAGTCGTAAAGGACCATGGTCCCCACCACACCAGCAGCGCCCCGGATGCGGCGGTCACCGCGTAGGCCGGCGTGACTATCTGGTTGCCGATGGCCTGCACCGTCGAAAGCGTATGCGGCAGGCTCGCGGGATCGCGCACGCCGCGATTCAGGACCACGAAGCAGGCGACGTAGCTTCCGAGCGCGACGACGCCGCCGACAATGTGGACCCACAGCAAAGCCAGGTAAATCACCGCAATATCCTTGTCTTTCGCACGCGCTGGCGCACCCAGAACATCCGTTGAAGTGACAGAATATCATCCCGCCGCGCGGGAACAGTCTGGCACGCGATCGTCATGAAATCCGGGATTTTGCGGATCGGGCGTGCCGGGCGCAAGGTTTGGCGGCGAGCACTCGTTTGACGCGCGAAGAGATCGTGGTTTGATCGCCGCTGTACCCGCCACGGCCGGGCGATGGGCGAGATTGCGATGCGCTACACGGTTCGAAAACTTGGACCCGGGGATGCCCGGCTTCTCGAGGGCATGTCGGCGGCCTTCGCCGAGGCTTTCAACGAGCCCGACACCTACCTGGGGGCCATGCCTTCCAGGCGTTATCTCGAGGACCTTATCGCAAAACCCCATATCATCGCGATTGTTGCGCTGGCCGGGCAGGACGTCGTCGGCGGCCTGTTCGCCTACGAGCTCGAAAAGTTCGAACAGCAGCGGCGCGAGATCTACATCTACGATCTCGCGGTCCACGCAAAACACCGAAGGAGGGGCGTGGCAACCCGGCTGATTGCCGAACTCCAGCAAATCGCCAGTCGCCGCGGCGCGTACGTCATCTTCGTGCAGGCGGACCCCGGCGACACTGCTGCCATCCGGCTGTACGAGTCGCTCGGCGAACGTGAGGACGTCCTCCATTTCGATATTTCCGTTCGCTGACTCCGGCCGCATCAACCGAGTCCCGTCGAACTTTCCTTGCGCCGCAATGCCGCCCCGCCGGTGGTTCGGACGAATGGAGCGCGCAAGCGATGGCGCGCGGGATTTCGCGCCAGCGTACCTCGGCGGTTCGTTTCGCGAACCGTGTCGCAAGAACGACCCGCGCCGCTACTGCGGCAGCCGGTCCGCGGACAATATCTGTGTCCAGTTGACGCCGCCGTCGCGGGATTCATACACCGCCGCATACGGCCCGGCGAAAAACACATGCCGGGCATCGGTGCGGCTCCATTCAAAATGGGTCGGCACGCCGTCGCGAAACGAAACAAATCCCGGCGTCCGCGCGATCACTTTCCAATTCGCGCCGCCGTCGGCGCTTTCCAGAATGGTCTCGCCATTGCTCCCCAGCATATGCAGGCCCCTCCCGTCGTGGGGGTCGAACGCAAAGGCGGTCATGCGGTTCGTCGGGTGAAACGATCTGCCGCCGTCGTCGGACCAATATGACCGGTTGCTCAATGCCGAAACGAATACGCGGTCGGCGTTGGCCGTGGCGATTTCCAGTTCCAGCAGCGCCTGTTCGCGCAGATCCGCCGCCATGCCCGCGGTCGAGGCCGCCCAGGTCTCGCCACCGTCCTCAGATCGCAGAACGCCGATCTGGAACTCGCCGGCATTGCCGACAACGCCGACATTGACCGACAATTTCGAATACGTCGCCGCCAGGACCACTTCCGGGTCCTGCTGCGAAACCCGAACCGCAACCACCCGCTGATCGCGGGCGTACATCGCATCCAGCTCAGTCCAGGTCGCGCCACCGTCGACGGTCTTGTAAATGGCGCCGGTGGTGTTGAAATAGGTGCCCGGCGCGCAAACCGGCGGGGGGTTCGAACACGCGCCGCCGTTGACGCCGGCATACATCGTCGCAAATTCGCCGGGATGCACCGCCAATGAATAGACTGCGGTGTTCATCGTCGGGCCGACGCGTTGCGTCCACGTGCCGCCCGCGTCGTCGGAGCAATAGACGCCATTGTTGCCCGCGCTGGTCGCCATGCCCGCATGTCCCGGCCCCCCGGCCATCGAGATGCAAAGCTCGCGCGGATTTCGCCGGTTGATGACGGTGCTGTAAAACTCCTCAAAGCACGGGCCGGTTCCGTCCATGCGTGGCCACGCCTTCAGCCCCGCGTCCGCGCGCTGCCATGTCGCGCCGCCATCGGTGGACCGGAAAAACCCGGCCTGTTCCGCGCCAACATACAGATTGCGGTCATCGGTCGGGTCGGCGGCGAAAGAATGCTGGGTGCGCAACGGAAACGAATGCGGTGTGCAATCCAGCGTCATCGCGCGGCCTTGGGCCATCGCCGGTACTGTCTGGAAAAGCACAACCCATGCGGCCAGCGCGACTCCGGCCACCGCCGACCGCTGGGCGCGGTTCATGCGGACTTGGCGGTCGCCGCTGTCCGGTCCTGCCGTTCGCCGTGCGTCGTCGAAGTGGCTGCGGGTTTGGCGTCCGCCGCGCCGGCCCGCTGCTCCTCCGCCGTCGGCCAGTCGCCGGTGCGAAACAACCAGCGGAAATTGCTGAATGCGCCGACCATCGTGTGCGGCCGCAAATTGCTCCAGGCAAACATGTCGAACTCCGTCGCGCCAAACTTCTGAAACCGCCTCCATCGTCACGTAGGCGCAGTGCGAACGATTGTCAATCGCGTGACGCGCGCCGCTGCCGGGGTTAGGTTCCGGTCATGGCCGCAGAATTCCCCGCCGCCGCGGTGCGCTTCGAAATCCTTTCGCCGCCGGCCGCCGACCTGCCGCCGCGCGCCGGCCTGTTCGTCGATCGCGACGGCGTTCTGGTCGCCGAGGTTGAATATCTGCACCGTATCGCCGACCTCTGCCTGCTCGATGGTGCCGCGTCGATCATCGCCGCCGCCAACGCTGCCGCCGTCGCCGCGGTCGAGGTCAGCAACCAGTCCGGCATCGCCCGCGGCATGTACGACTGGCCGGCGTATGATGCCGTCGAAGCGGAGCTCGACCGCCGCCTGGCCAACGGCGGCGCGGCGCTCGACGCCCGGGTGGCCTGCGGCGCCCACCCCGACTTCACGCCCGGCTGGTCCGCGTCCGACGCCCACTGGCGCAAGCCGGGGCCGGGCATGCTGACGCTGGCCGCCGACCGCCTGCGGCTCGACCTCGGGCGCTCATGGATGGTCGGCGATTTGGCCTCCGATGTCGCGGCGGCCCGGACCGCCGGTCTGGCCGGCTGCGTTCATGTCGCCACCGGCCATGGCGCGGAGCATCGCGCCGCGGCGCTGGACCTGCAATCGCCCGGGTTCGCGGTCCTCGCGGCCCGGGATTTGACCGAAGCCCGCGACCTGCTTGCCGCCAGGGGCCTGTTCGCGGGCCGCGCCCCGCGTTGACAGCCCGGTTCGCGGCGGCTTATGGTCCGCGCGCCGCTCCGGGGGGTCCGGGGCGGACCGGGACCCAGGCCGATGAAAATCCGCAATTCCTTGAAAAGCCTCAAGAATCGCCACCGCGCCTGCAAGATCGTGCGCCGCCGGGGCCGGGTGTACGTCATCAACAAGATCAACCGACGCTTCAAGGCCCGCCAGGGCTGACGGCGCGGCCCCTGCCAGGGGGTCCGGGGACCGCAGTTGAACTGCGGTCCGCCCACAGTCGGAGTCCGCGATGAAGATGCCGGCGCCAGACACCGCGGTCGTCGCCCGGCGCGCCGAGCTCGCCGCGGCGCTCCGCTCGCTGCTGCCGCCGGAATCAGTGCACGAGGCCGAGGCCGCCCGCCGCGCTTACCAGTCCGATGGCCTCAGCGCCTATCGCCAGTTGCCGCTGCTGGTGGCGCTGCCCGCCACGACGGCCCAGGTCGCGGACGTGCTGAAGACCTGCGCCGCCTTCGGCGCAAAGGTCGTGCCGCGCGGCGCCGGCACTTCGCTTTCGGGTGGGGCGCTGCCGTTGGCCGATGGTGTCGTCGTCAGCACCGCCCGCCTCAATCGCATCCTCGATATTGATTACGACAATCGCTGCGTCGTCGCCCAGCCCGGCGTCACCAATCTGGCGATCACCGCCGCCGTCCAGCATCGCGGCTTCTATTACGCGCCGGATCCATCCAGCCAGGTCACCTGCACCGTCGGCGGCAACGTCGCCGAAAACGCCGGCGGCGTGCACTGCCTGAAATACGGCCTGACGACGAACAATCTGCTCGGGGTCGAACTGGTGCTGATCTCCGGCGAAGTCGTGCGCCTCGGCGGCCGCCAGTTTGATTCCGCGGGCTACGACCTCCTCGGCGTCGTCGCCGGGTCCGAAGGCCTGCTCGGGCTGGTCACCGAAGTCACGCTGCGAATCCTGCCAAAGCCGCAAACGGCGCGGGCGCTGTTGATCGGCTTCGCGTCGATCGAACGGGCCGGGGATTGCGTCGCCGGCATCATCGCCGGCGGCATCGTCCCCGGCGGCATGGAGCTGATGGACCGCCCCGCGATCCACGCCGCCGAGGCATTCACCGCCGCCGGCTACCCCCTGGATGCCGAGGCGATCCTGATCGTCGAGCTCGACGGCGCCGAAGTCGAAGCCGAACATCTCGCCGGCCGCGTCGCCGCGATTGCCGCCGAACACGGCGCGACCTCGGTTCGCGCCAGCAATGGCGACGAAGAACGCTTGCGCTTCTGGGCCGGGCGCAAGGCGGCGTTTCCCGCCGTCGGCCGATTGTCGCCGGACTACTACTGCATGGACGGCACGATCCCCCGCGCGCGCCTGGCCGAAGTCCTGCACCGCATCGCCGGGCTCTCCGACCGCTTCGGCCTCCGCGTCGCCAATGTGTTTCACGCCGGCGACGGCAACCTGCATCCGCTCATTTTGTACGATGCGGCCAATCCCGGCGAACTTGAGCGGGCGGAAGAGTTCGGGGCCGAAATCCTGCGCCTCTGCGTCGCGGTCGGCGGCGTCCTGACCGGCGAACACGGCGTCGGCGTCGAAAAGCGCGACCTGATGCCCGAGGTGTTCGACGAAATCGATCTCGCCCACCAGCGACGCCTCAAATGCGCGTTCGACCCCGACGGGGCGATGAATCCCGGCAAGGTGTTCCCGGTCCTGCACCGTTGCGCCGAGGAGGGCCGCGTGCATGTGCATCACGGCCAGCACCGCTTCCCCGATCTGCCGCGCTTCTGATGGAAACCATCGCCGCAACCACCGCCGCCGAAGTCCGTGACGCCGTTGCCGCCGCCGCCGCCGCCGGGCGGCGGCTCGAAGTGCGCGGTGCGGGCACGAAACGGTCCTTCGGCGCGCCCATCGAGGCGGACGCGGTCCTCGACGTCGGCGGCCTGTCCGGCGTCATCGACTACGAACCGACCGAACTGGTGTTGACCGCCGCCCCCGGCACGCCGCTGGCGGTAGTCGAACAAACCCTCGCGGCCCACGGCCAGCATCTGGCGTTCGAGCCGCCGGGCGCGGCCGCCGGCGGGACCTTGGGCGGCGTCCTCGCCGGCAACGAAAGCGGCCCGCGCCGCATTGCCGCCGGCGCCGCCCGCGACCATTTTCTCGGTGTTTTCGCCGTGTCGGGCCGGGG
>JAQBXG010000080.1 GCA_027625125.1 Pseudomonadota bacterium | reverse complement strand
CGCGGCGACGACCGCGCCGTGGGCGATGCGCCCCAGCGCCAGAACAACCCGCAACGAGTCCATCGCCGCGAGTTCATCGACCAGAAACCCGCGGCAGGCGGCCGCCTCGGCGGCCAGCGGCTTGTTGCCGGGCGGCAGACAGCGCACCGCGTTCGAGATCCGGCACCGTACAAGGTCCAGTCCGTCGCCGGGCGCGGCGCGATAGGTGCCGGTCGCGAGGCCGTGCCGCAGCAACGCCGGGTACAGCACGTCGCCGGCGCCGTCGCCGGTGAACGGCCGGCCGGTGCGGTTCGCGCCCTCGCGTCCGGGCGCCAGGCCGACGACCAGCAAACTTGCGTCCAGGCCGCCGAACGACGGCACCGGCCCGTTATGCCAGCCCGGGTGTTCGGCCCGCAGCCTGTCGCGCAGCGCCGCAAGGCGCGGACACCTCCGGCAATCCGGGTCGGGGGTGGCGGGGAATACGGCCATCGCGCTTCCTACCGGCTCGCGCCGCCGGGGTCGACCGCCGAATGCATTGCGGGCGCAGGTACGGTCAGGTGATCCTGATCGGCCTCGGCGCCAACCTCGACAGCGAACTGCACGGTCCACCGGCGCGGACGCTGGCGGCGGCCCTCGACGAGCTGGACGCCCGCGGCATTCGCGTCTCCGCCCGCTCGCGGTGGTGGACCGGCCCCCCGGATCCGCCGTCGGCCCAGCCCTGGTACGTCAACGGCGTCGCCGCGGTCGCGACCGCGCTGTCGCCGGAGGATCTGCTGGCCGTGCTGCTGGCCGTAGAAGCTACCCTTGGGCGCCAGCGGCGCACGCCCAACGCCGCCCGCACCGCGGACCTGGACCTGCTGGCCTACGGTCGCCTGGTGCGGCCGGGCGGCGGGATTCCACCAGAATTGCCGCATCCCCGCATGCATCTGCGGCCGTTCGTACTGCTGCCGCTGGCCGAGGTCGCGCCGGGCTGGCGGCATCCGGGGTCCGGGCGCACCGTCGAGGCGCTGGCCGCGTCGCTGCCGCCGGAGCCGCGGCTGCGGCCGCTTTGAGGCTTCGCCGGGCCGGCCTTGCTTCCGGGGCCGGAAGTGAATATGTAACCGCCATCCCATCGCCAGCGAACTCCAGGAGCCGCCATGGCCCGCGTGACCGTCGAGGATTGCGTCCTCATGGTACCCAACCGCTTTGAACTTGTTATGCTTTCCGTCCGGCGCGCCCGCGCCATTTCGGCCGGCGAGTCGCTGACGGTGGACCGTGACAACGACAAGAACCCGGTCGTCGCCCTGCGCGAGATCGCCGACGGCACGGTGGACCTCGAGGATCTGCGCCAGACGGTGGTGCGCGCGTTGCAGAAGCATGTGGAACTGGACGAACCCGAAGAAGACAACATGGCGGCGCTCATGGCCGGCAAGGAATGGAGCGAAGTCGTGGTTGCCGAAGTGGAGGAATCCGACGGCATGGAAGTCTACGGGTCTGCCGCCGACGAGCCAGGCGCCGTCGATGACGAAACCGCCGCCGATGGCGGGAGCGCCCCCGGCGGCCAATAGCCAGCCCGAAGCCGGCAGCGCCACGGGCGCGCCCCGGGCGGGCTGCCGCGCGCCATGAGGGGCCAGACCGAACTGATCGAGCGGGTGCGCGCCTACGATCCGTCCGCGGACGAAGCGATGCTGAAGCGCGCCTACGCATTTTCGATGAAAGCACACGGCTCGCAACTGCGGCGGTCGGGCGACCCGTACTTCGCCCATCCGGTCGAAGTCGCCGGCATCCTCGCCGACATGAAGCTGGACGCGGCGACCATCGCCACGGCGCTGCTGCACGACACGGTCGAGGATACCCTCGCCACCCTGGAAGAGATTGAACGGAATTTCGGCCCCGAGATCGCCCGCCTGGTGGACGGCGTCACCAAGCTGTCGCTGCTGGAGCTGCCGACGACCACCGACCGCAGCCGCCAGGCGGAAAATTTCCGCAAGATGTTCCTGGCGATGTCCGACGACATCCGCGTGCTGCTGGTGAAGCTCGCCGACCGCCTGCACAACATGCAGACCCTGCGGCACTTCGACGATGCCGAAAAGCGCCGGCGCATCTCCCAGGAGACCCGCGACATCTTCGCACCGCTCGCCGAGCGTATCGGCATGCAGGACATGAAAGAGGCGCTGGAGGATCTGGCGTTCGCGGAGCTCAATCGCGACGCCCGCGACGGACTACTGACACGGCTCGAATACCTGCGGGCGAACTCCGGCGATCTGGTCGGCCGCATCTCCACCGAAATCAAATCGACCCTCGCCGCAGCCGGAATCGAGGCGACGGTGCTGGGGCGCGAGAAACGTCCGTGGTCGATCTGGAAAAAGATGGAACGCGACAGCGTTTCGTTTGAACAGTTGTCCGACATCGTCGCGTTCCGCATCATCGTCGGCACGCGCGCCCAGTGCTACGCGGCGCTGGGCGTCGTCCACGAAAAATTCCAGATGGTGCCGCGTCAGTTCAAAGACTACATCTCGATGCCCAAACGGAACGGCTACCGTTCGATTCACACCACCGTCATCGGACCGGAGCAGAACCGCATCGAAGTGCAGATCCGCACCGCCGATATGCACCGCGAGGCGGAACTCGGCGTCGCCGCCCACTGGCAGTACAAGCAGCAGGCGGACGGCGTCGACCGAGACCGCTATCGCTGGGTGCGGGAGTTGTTGGAGGACCTGGACGCTTCCGGCAGTCCCGAGGAGTTTCTGGAGAACACCAAGCTGGAAATGTTCCAGGACCAGGTGTTTTGTTTTTCTCCGGCCGGCGAGGTGATCACGCTGCCGCGCGGCGCCAGCCCGGTGGACTTCGCCTACGCGGTACATACCGATGTCGGCGACACCTGCGTCGGGGCAAAGATCAACGGGCGCATCGTGCCGCTCCGGACCCGACTGCGGAACGGCGACCAGGTCGAGATCATGCGCTCCGAAGGGCAAACGCCGTCGCCGAGCTGGGAGAGCTTCGTCGTCACCGGCAAGGCGCGGTCGGCGATCCGCCGCTATCGCGCCCTCGAGGAACGGTCCGAGTATTCACAGCTCGGGCAGTTGATGGTGGAGAACGCCTTCCGCGAGGTCGGCCACGAGATTCGCGATCGCGATCTCAATCCGGCCCTCGGGGCGCTGAATCAAAAGACGGTCGAGGACCTGTATGCGGCGGTGGGCGGCGGTCACGTCGCCGCCCGTGCGGTGGTCGAGGCGTTGCTGCCCGGCGAGCGCAAGAAAGGCCGCGGTGGCGCGCGCCCGGTGCGGCGCAAGCCCGGCGCCAAGGGTGGCGATCATGCCATTCCCGTTCGCGGCCTGATCCCGGGGGTCGCGGTCCACCTCGCTTCGTGTTGTCACCCGCTGCCCGGCGACCGCATCGTCGGCATCGTATCCGAGGGCAAGGGCGTTACCGTGCACACGATCGATTGCGACACGCTGCAGGCATTCGCCGAAAGCCCCGAACGTTGGCTCGACGTGGCCTGGGACGCCGACGCGGTGTCGCCGGAGTTTCACGTCGCCCGCATCGTCACCGCGTTGTCCAACACGCCGGGCAGCCTGTCGGCGCTGGCCTCGGTCATCGCCCGCAACCACGGCAACATTTCCAATCTGAAGATCACCGACCGCAACCCGGAATTCTTCGACATGCAGGTCGATATCGAGGTGCGCGACACCAGACACCTGACCGACATCGTTGCGGCCCTGCGGCTCGACCCCGCCATTGTGTCGGTCGAGCGGGCGCGGGGCTGAGGGGCGGGGATGGCGGAGCGGCTGCGCCTCGGCGTCAATATCGACCACGTTGCGACGCTCCGGAACGCCCGCGGCGGCGCGATGCCCGACCCGGTGCGCGCGGCGGCGGTGGTGTCGGCGGCGGGGGCCGACAGCGTCACCGCCCACCTGCGCGAAGACCGCCGCCATATCTCCGACGAAGACATCCGCCGCATCCGGGCGTCCGGCGGTCTGCCGCTGAACCTGGAAATGGCCGCGACCGATGAAATGGTCGAAATCGCCGTCCGCACCCGCCCGGCCCACGTCTGCATCGTTCCCGAACGGCGGGAGGAACTGACGACCGAGGGCGGCCTCGATGCCGTCGGCGGCGAGGCGGACCTGGCGCCGCGGGTGGCGCGGCTTGCGGATGCGGGCATCCAGGTGGCGTTGTTTCTGGACCCGGACGCGGCGCAGGTCGAGGCGGCCCGGCGCATCGGCGCCGGCGCCATCGAGCTGCACACCGGCGAATACTGCAACGCGACGGGCGCCGCCGCCGGGGCGGAGCTTGCGCGGCTGGAGCGGGCGGCCAGACTGGCCGCCGAACTGGGTCTGGAATGCCACGCCGGCCACGGTCTGACGCTCGACAACGTCGGTCCGGTGGCCCGCATCCCCCAGGTCGTCGAACTGAATATCGGCCACGCCCTGGTCGCCGAGGCGGTTTTCGACGGCCTGGCCGCCGCGATCCGGGCAATGCGAATGGCGATGGACCGGGCACGGGGAACGGTGGCATAGATGACCATGATTCTCGGCATGGGCAGCGACCTGATTGACATTCGCCGCATCGAGCGCACTTTGGCCCGGTTTGGCGGGCGATTCGTCGGGCGCATTTTCACGGATTTGGAACAGGCGCGATCGGAACGCCGGCTCGACCGCGCCGCGTCGTATGCAAAGCGGTTCGCGGCCAAGGAGGCATGCGCCAAGGCGCTCGGCACCGGCCTGCGGCGCGGCGTGTTCTGGCGCGATATGGGGGTGGTCAATCTCCGGAGCGGCCGACCGACGATGCAATTGTCCGGCGGCGCGCTGGCGCGGCTGTCGGAACTTGTGCCCGACGGCATGCGGGCGCGGATCGACGTGACGCTGACCGACGAGCCGCCGATGGCCCACGCGATGGTTCTGATTACGTCGGAACCGCAGGATGCGCCCGACGCATCGGCATGAGCAGATGGTAACGAACGGCAAACAGACACGGGCGGCGGCGGCGGGCGGGACCGCGGAACTGGTGCGGACGATGGTGTACGCGCTGCTGATCGCGCTCGCCATTCGCACCGTCGCCTACGAGCCGTTCAGCGTGCCGACGGAATCAATGCTGCCGACACTGGAGGTCGGCGACTATTTCTTTGTATCGAAATACAGCTATGGGTATTCGCGGTATTCCCTGCCGTTCGGAATACCGCTGTTTTCCGGTCGAATTCTCGAACGGACGCCGCAGCGCGGCGATATTGCGGTGTTCAAGCTTCCCACCGACAACAAGACCGACTATGTGAAGCGGCTGATCGGGCTGCCGGGGGACCGCATCCAGGTCGTCGGCGGCATTCTCCATATCAATGACCAGGCCGTGACGCGGGAGCAGGTGCCCAGCGAGGAGTACATCAACCGTCATGGTGAAAGCATCCTGTACCGGGAGACCATGCCGGGCGGCGCGTCGTATCTGACCCTCGATCGGGGTACGACGTTTCAGGACAACACCGACGTCCATGTCGTGGAGCCGGGCCACTATTTCATGATGGGCGACAACCGCGACAATTCGGTCGACAGCCGGTTTGTCCGGGACGTGGGCCAGGTGCAGGCGCAAAACCTGGTGGGGCGGGCAGAGATCATTTTCTTTTCCGGCAACGGCAACGCCCGCTGGTTCGAGGTCTGGAAATGGCCGTGGGGCATTCGCTACGGCCGCATCTTCGATTCCCTGCGTTGGTAGACGCGGCGGAAGGGCGCGTGCCCGGCGGTATTGTGCTGCTGCCGTCGCTGGAGGCATTGCAGACACGCATGGGATATCAGTTTCAGCAGCCGCAATTGCTGGAGGAGGCGCTGACGCATCCGAGCGCCTCCGGCGCCACCAACGGTGACTTCAACCGCCTTGAGTTCCTCGGTGATCGCGTTCTCGGCGCTGTGATCGGCGAAGAGCTGCTGGCCCGCCATCCCACCGCCGATGCCGGGCAACTGGCCCTCAAATTCAACGCCCTGGTGCGGCGCGAGGCATGCGCCGCTGTCGCCCGCAACCTGGAGATCGGTCCGGAAATTCGCCTTGCGGCAGCCGAGCGGGCAGAAGGCGGCGGCGACAAGTCAGCGATTCTTGCTGACGCCTGCGAGGCGCTGATTGCCGCCGTGCATCTCGACGGCGGTAATGCGGCGTCCGGCGCGTTTGTTCGCCGCCACTGGCACAACCTGTTGCTCGATGCCGGATCGACCGCAAAGGACGCGAAAACCTCGCTGCAGGAATGGACCCATCAAAAGTTGCTGCCGCCGCCGCTCTATCAAATTATCTCAACCGAAGGGCCGCCGCACCGGCCGGTATTCACGATCTCGGTCGAGGTTCCCGGCGGCGGCGCCGCCTTCGGCCGGGGCACGACGAAACGCGAGGCGGAACAGCAGGCGGCCGCAGCCCTGCTGAAAGACGCGGGCGCACTCTGAGCGGGGCCGGAGCACGCTGCGGCACGGTCGCTCTGCTGGGCGCGCCGAATGCGGGAAAATCGACGTTGCTGAACGTTCTGGTCGGCGCCAAGGTTTCCATCGTCACCCCCAAGGTCCAGACGACCCGGTCGCGCATTACCGGAGTCGCCATCGCCGGGGACACCCAGTTGATCTTCCAGGACACGCCGGGGATTTTCGCGCCGAAGCGGCGCCTGGAGCGGGCGATGGTGTCGGCGGCGTGGACCGGCGCCCACGAAGCCGATGTCCTTGCGGTGCTGATCGACGCGCGGCGCGCCCCGGCGGCGATCGGCGACGATACGGCGCGTATCCTCGACGGCCTGCGCGAAAGCGGGCGACGGGCGGTGCTGGTGCTGAACAAGATCGATCTGGTCCGCCGCCGCGACCTGCTGGCGGTGACCGCGTCGCTGACCGGCGACGGCAGCCCGTTCGACGAAGTGTTCATGATCTCGGCCCTGAATGGCGACGGCGTCGACGATCTGAAGGCGCACTTTGCCGCCGCGGCCCGGCCCGGCCCCTGGCTGTACCCCGAAGACCAGCTATCGGACGTGCCGCTGTGGTTTCTGGCCACGGAGTTGACGCGCGAAAAGCTGTTTCTCGCCCTCCACGACGAACTTCCCTATGGCCTGACGGTCGAGCACGTGCGGTGGCAGGACCGCGGCGACGGCAGCGTTCGCATCGACCAGAATGTGCTGGTCGGCCGCGAAGCGCACAAACCGATGGTGGTCGGCCGTGGCGGCATCCGAATCCGCGATATCGGCGTGGCGGCGCGCGAAGAGCTCCAGGAGCTGTTGTCCCGTCGCGTGCACCTGTTCCTGCAAGTGAAAGTGCGCGAGCACTGGGCGGAACAACCCGGCCTTTACCGCGACATGGGGCTGGACTTCCCCGCGGCGGGCTGACGCCGTGGACTGGGTGGACACCGGCATCGTGCTGTCGGCCCGCCGCCACGGGGAAACTTCGGCGGTTGTCCATGTGCTGACCCGGTCCCACGGACGTTGCGCCGGGCTGGTGCGCGGCGGGGCCGGGCGCCGGGCGGCCAGCGTCGTGCAAACCGGCAACGAGGTGCAGGCGTCGTGGCGCGCCAGACTGCCGCAAAACCTTGGCACCTTCACGCTCGAACTCGCCCGCCCGCGCGCGGCGCGGGTGCTGCCGGACCCGCTGCGGCTGGCGGCGCTGACGGCGGCGGCTGAAATCCTCGATGCGACGCTGCC
>JAQBXG010000079.1 GCA_027625125.1 Pseudomonadota bacterium | reverse complement strand
CTCGCAGGGGCAGACGCTGCTGATCGTTGAGGCGATGAAGACGATGAATCCGATTCCGGCGCCGCGCGCCGGAGTCGTCGCGCAGATTCTGGTCGACAACGGAGACCCGGTCGAATACGGCCAGCCGCTGTTGATCCTGCGCTAGTGGTGCGAATCCAGCGCTTCGTCCCACGAGATTGATTGATGATGGATCAAAGCTTCCAGGCACTTGAAGGCGCTATGCCGTGCGTCCGCGGGCATTGCCGCCGGACTCACGTGTTTGGTTTGATGCACTAGGACCCGGTCCCCGTGTTCGAAAAGATATTGATCGCCAGCCGCGGCGAGATTGCGCTCCGCATTCATCGCGCCTGCCACGAAATGGGCATCGAGACGGTGGCCGTGCATTCCACCGCCGACAGCGAGGCGATGCACGTCCGCCTCGCCGACGAGGCCGTTTGCATCGGCCCCCCCAACCCGGCGGAAAGCTATCTGAACATGCCGGCCATCCTGTCCGCGGCCGAAATCACCGGGGCGGAGGCGATTCACCCCGGCTACGGCTTCCTGTCCGAAAACGCCCGCTTCGCCGATATCGTCGCCGAACACGGTATCACGTTCATCGGCCCCAGCGCCGCCCATATCCGGCTGATGGGCGATAAGATCGCCGCCAAAGCCGAAATGCGCCGCCTCGGCATCCCGGTCGTGCCCGGCTCCGACGGCCCGGTCACCAACGACGCCGACGCCCGCAGAATCGCCGACGACATCGGCTATCCGGTGCTGGTCAAAGCTTCGGCGGGCGGCGGCGGGCGCGGAATGAAGGTGGCCACCAGCGCCGCAAACCTGTCCGCGGCGCTGTCGACCGCCCGCGCCGAGGCGGCGGCCAGCTTCGGCAACGACGAACTCTACATCGAGAAATACCTCGCCAAGCCGCGCCATATCGAGTTGCAGGTCCTCGGCGATTCCCACGGCGATGCGGTCCACCTCGGCGAGCGCGAATGTTCGCTGCAACGGCGCCACCAGAAAGTCCTCGAAGAGGCGCGGTCGCCGGTCCTCGGTGCCGCCGAGCGCAAGCAGATCGGCGACATCGTCGTGCGGGCGATGGCGGAGTTCGGCTACCTCGGCGCCGGCACGATCGAGTTCCTGTACGAAGACGGCGCGTTCTTTTTTATCGAGATGAACACGCGGCTCCAGGTCGAGCATCCGGTCACCGAGGCGATCACCGGCCTCGACATCGTCCGCGAACAGATTCGCATCGCCGACGGCCAGCCGCTCGGCTACGCCCAGAAAGACGTCACCTTCAACGGGCACGCGATCGAGTGCCGCATCAACGCCGAAGACCCGAAGACCTTCGCGCCATCGCCGGGCCGCGTCACCGACTATCATCCGCCCGGCGGCCTCGGCGTGCGGGTCGATTCCGGCCTGTACGCCGGCTACCGCGTACCGCCCCACTACGACAGCCTGATCGCCAAGCTGATCGTCCATGGCACAAGCCGCGACGAATGCCTGATGCGACTTCGCCGCTCCCTCGAGGAATTCGTGATCGGCGGCATCGAGACGACGATCCCGCTGCATCAGCGCCTGATCGCCGACCCGGAATTCATCGCCGGCGATTTCCACGTCCACTGGCTCGAACAGGCGATGACCAACTGGGGTTAGGCAATGGCCGGCATCACCCTCGACATGCTGTTGCGGGCCTATGCCCACGGCATCTTCCCGATGTCCGAAAGCCGCCACGACCCGCGCATCAGCTGGTACGATCCCGAGCGGCGCGGCGTGTTGCCGCTGAACCGCTTCCACGTGCCGCGCCGCCTTGCCCGCACGATCCGCGCCGCACCCTACCGCATCGCCATCGACACCGCGTTCCAGCAGGTGGTCGAAGGCTGCGCCGCGCCGCGTCCGGGCCGCTGGACGACCTGGATCAACGATTCGATCCTCGAGATGTTCAGCGGCCTGCACGCGATCGGCAACGCCCACAGCGTCGAATGCTGGAAGGGCGGCCAGCTCGTCGGCGGTCTGTACGGGGTATCGCTGGGGGCGGCGTTCTTCGGCGAAAGCATGTTCTCGGCCCGCCGCGACGCCAGCAAGATCGCCCTCGTCTATCTGGTCGCGCGCCTGCGCCACGGCGGCTTCCGGCTGCTCGACACCCAGTTCGTCACGCGCCACCTCGAACGGTTCGGGGCAACGGAAATTTCGCGCGGCGATTATCTGCGGCGGCTAAAGACGGCGGTCGCCCTCGAAGCGGACTTTCACGGCCTCGGCCCCGACGCGCCGCCGGGCTCGATCCTCGAGCTGGCGCAGTCCAGCGCCCAGACGTCATAGACCGGGTGCTCCATCGCCGACAGCGCCGGGCTTGACGCAAACATCCAGCCGCTAAACACCAGCACCGCAGCCTGGCCCTGGCGGGCGTCATGGACCTCGACAAAGATCGCCACCTCCGGCGGCTCTTCCGGCGGCGCCTTGTCGCAGGTGCGCACGGTCACGATCAGGGTGCCGAACCGCACCGGCTGCCCCAGCGGCGCGCGGATGCTCGATATGCGGGCGGTGACCTTGTCCAGGCCCTGTAGTACGGCGATGTCAGGCGCGACCGCCCCTTGCGCGGCGGCGCTGGCCGGCAGGCTCGCCGCGCCCAGCAGTACGCCGAGCGCGGTAAAAACCGCGCCAGGATTACCAATCCTAGCCGCCGCCTGCCCCACCGGCGAACCGGCCCAGCAACTGTTCGATGTTGACCGCCGACTGGGTAAAGCGGATTTCATCGCCGGGGCCAAGCATCGCATCTTCGGCGCCGGGCACGATCGCCATATAGCGGCCGCCCAGCAGACCCTCGCTGACCACCTGGACGATCGAATCGGTCGGTATCCTTACGTCGGCGGCGACGCCGATCCGCGCGACCGCCAGATACGTGACCGGGTCCAGATCCAGCCCGGCGACGGTGCCGACCTTGATGCCGCCCAGGCGCACGTCCGAGCCGACGCTCAGCCCCTCGACGGTGTCGAACCGGGCAATGAGTTCATAGCCGCGCACCTGGCCGGTGTCCGACACGGTGAACACGAACACCGCGAACACCACCGCCACCGAGACGACGACGGCCCCCAGCACAATCTCGATCGGGTTGCCGCGCATGCCTACGACGGCCGCCACGGTTCGTAGTCGCCAGTGGCCCGGGGCCGTTCACCCGCCGCCGACAGACTGCCCGGCGGCCGATACGCGGCGGCGGTCCCGGTCTGATTGGGCAGATGCGGCTTTTCCCACTCATAGGCCCGGCGGTCCGGCGACGGCAGCGCGTTCGTCGTCCGATGCAGCCAGGCGTGCCATCCCGCCGGAACCTTCGAAGCCTCGATATCGCCCGCGTACATCACCCAGCGCCGCCCGGCATCCCCGGCCCCGCGCTCGCGGAAATAGCGGTTGCCGTACGGATCGGTCCCGACCCGTTCGCCGTTGAACCAGGAAAACAGCGACGTTCCGAGCGGCGGGTTCTTCCACCAACTGAAAAATATGGCGATCAGGCGGGACACCGGGTTCATATGCGGCCGGAGTTTGGACCGGCCCGGCCCCGGCGTCCAGACCCGTTGATGATTCAAGCGGTTACGGCCCCCGGCGGGTGTGACGGACACTACATCTCGTCACTTGTGATCGCCGCACCCCCAATATCCGGTTGACCATCCCCCCGCGCAAATGTCTAGATATGGGTCCCCGTAGCGCTTGGGACGCTACATCTAGGGGGCAGGGAGTCCAACAAGCGCCGCCTGCACCTGCGCGCGGTGTCCATAGTGAGGCAGGGGGTATCATGCGTTTCGCGCGTCAGTTCACCAAGTCCGGCAAGGATCCCTACGCGGCGGTGTCGTTCCGCACTTCGTCCAGCGAGATCCGCAACCCCGACGGCTCGGTCGTATTCCGTCTCGCGGCCTTCCAGGTGCCCAAGGCCTGGTCCCAGGTCGCCGGCGACATCATCGCCCAGAAATACTTCCGCCGCGCCGGCATCCCGGCCCGTCTGCGGCTGGTCGAGGAAAACACCGTGCCGTCGTGGCTGTGGCGCTCGGTCCCCGACGACGACGCGCTGGCGAACCTGCCCGAGGCCGAACGCGAAACCGGCGAGACCGACTCCCGCCAGGTGTTCGACCGCCTCGCCGGCACGTGGACATATTGGGGCTGGAAAGGCGGCGTCTTCGACACCGAGAAAGACGCCCGCGCCTTTTTCGACGAACTTCGCTACATGCTGGCGACCCAAAAGGCGGCGCCGAACTCGCCGCAATGGTTCAACACCGGCATCCACTGGGCCTACGGCGTCGACGGCCCGGCCCAGGGCCATTGGTACGTGGACCCGGCCGGCGGCGAGATGACGCGTTCGACCAGCGCATACGAACACCCGCAACCGCACGCCTGTTTCATCCAGGGCATCGGCGACAACCTTGTCGAGGACGGCGGCATCATGGATTTGTGGCTGCGCGAAGCGCGGCTGTTCAAATACGGCTCTGGCACCGGCAGCAACTTCTCGCACCTGCGCGGCGAAAACGAACCGCTGTCGGGCGGCGGCAAGTCGTCGGGGCTGATGAGCTTCCTGCGCATCGGCGACCGCGCCGCCGGGGCGATCAAGTCCGGCGGCACCACGCGGCGCGCCGCCAAGATGGTCGTCGTCGACATCGACCACCCCGACATCGAGGATTTCATCGACTGGAAGGTGATCGAGGAGCAAAAGGTCGCCAATCTGGTCACCGGCAGCCGCGTCAACCAAAAACACCTGAACGCGGTCCTGAAGGCCTGCCACGCGATGGAAGGCGAAGGCCGTTTTCTTCCGTCCGACAATCCCGAACTGAAAAAGGCGATGCGCGCCGCGCGCAAAGCCCACGTACCCGACACCTACATCGTCCGCGCGATCGAATTCGCCCGCCAGGGCGCGCGCGAACTTGCGTTCCGCCTCTACGACACCGACTGGGACGGCGAGGCCTACTACACGGTGTCGGGCCAGAACGCGAACAACAGCGTCCGGGTCACCGACGATTTTCTGCGCGCCGTCGAATCCGGTGGCGACTGGACGCTGACGCGGCGCAGGGACGGCGCCGTCCACAAGACGTTGCCGGCCGCCGAACTTTGGGACCGCATCTCCGCCGCCGCGTGGCAATGCGCCGATCCCGGCCTGCAATATCACACGACCATCAACGACTGGCACACCTGCCCGGCGGGCGGCGACATTCGCGCCTCGAACCCCTGCTCCGAGTACATGTTCCTCGACGACACCGCCTGCAATCTGGCTTCGCTGAATCTGATGGCGTTCCGCCGCGCCGACGGCTCGATCGACGCCGACGCGTTCGCCCACGCGGTCCGCCTGTGGACGGTGGTGCTGGAGATTTCGGTGATGATGGCGCAGTTTCCGTCGCGCCGCATCGCCGAGCTGTCGTACCGCTACCGCACCCTCGGCCTCGGCTACGCCAATCTCGGCGGCGCGCTGATGGCGTCGGCGATCCCGTACGACTCCGACGAGGCGCGGGCGTTCACCGGCGCGATCACCGCCCTGATGACCGGCACCGCCTACGCCACGTCCGCCGAACTCGCCGCCGAACTCGGCCCGTTCGCCGAGTACGAGACGAACCGCGCCGCGATGCAGCGGGTCATCCGCAATCACGCCCGCGCCGCCGGCGCGCTCGACACGCCGTATGAACAGCTGCACACCGAACCGCTCGCGCTCGACGCCGGCAACTGCAGCGACCCGGTGCTGGTCGACCGGGCGCGGGAAGCGTGGCGGAACGCGTTGGCGCTGGGCGAGGCGCATGGCTTTCGCAACGCCCAGACCACCTGCATCGCCCCGACCGGCACGATCGGCCTGGTGATGGACTGTGACACCACCGGAATCGAACCGGACTTCGCGTTGCTCAAGTTCAAGAAGCTCGCGGGCGGCGGCTACTTCCGCATCATCAACCGCTGCGTGCCGATGGCGCTCGCCACCCTCGGCTACGACGACGCCGCGATCGAGACGATCACCGACTTTGCGGCCGGCCGCGGCACGCTGGTCGACGCCCCGGCGATCAACCACGATTCACTGGCGGACCGCGCCTTCACCGCGGATGCGCTGGCGGCGCTGGAAACTGCGCTCGCCAACGCTTTTGACATCCGCTTCGCGTTCAACCGCTGGACCCTCGGCGAGGAGTTCTGCACGCAGACCCTCGGCATCGACGCCGCCGACCTCGACGACCCGTCGTTCAACTTGCTGGCCGAGCTCGGCTTCACGACGGCGGAAATCGAAGCCGCCAATGTCTATTGCTGCGGGGCGATGACTCTCGAAGGCGCGCCGGGCCTGAAGCCGGAGCACCTGCCGGTATTTGATTGCGCCAGCCCGTGCGGCGCAAAAGGCAAGCGTTCGCTGTCCTGGAAAAGCCACATCCTGGCGATGGCGGCGGCGCAGCCGTTCATCTCCGGCGCTATTTCGAAGACGATCAATATGCCGAACGCGGCGACGATCGAAGACTGCTCGGACGCCTACAAGCTTTCGTGGCGTCTCGGCCTGAAGGCCAACGCGTTGTACCGCGACGGCTCCAAGCTTTCGCAGCCGCTCGCCGCCGCCCTCGACGCGGTCACCGACCTCGACGACGACGAAATCGACCTCGCCGCCCGGCCGCAACCGGCCAAGGTAGCCGAGGCGATGGTCCGCAACATCGCCGAACGCCGCCGTCTGCCCCAGCGCCGCAAGGGCTACACGCAAAAGGCCACGGTCGGCGGCCACAAGGTGTACCTGCGCACCGGCGAATATGATGACGGCACCCTCGGCGAGATGTTCATCGACATGCACAAGGAGGGAGCGGCATTCCGCTCGTTGATGAATAACTTCGCCATCGCCATTTCGATCGGCCTGCAATACGGCGTGCCGCTCGAGGAATTCGTCGACGCCTTCACATTCACCCGCTTCGATCCGGCCGGCAGCGTCGAAGGCAACGAGGCGATCAAGATGGCGACATCGGTGGTCGACTATATTTTCCGCGAATTGGCGGTGTCCTACCTTGGCCGCACCGATCTCGCCCATGTCGTGCCCGACGACCTGCGACCAGACGCGGTCGGCGGCGGCGAGGACGAAGAACCCCAGCGCCGGGCCGCGGCCGCCGGACGGGGTGTCGCCGAATACGCCAGCGCCGGGTTTGTTCGCGGCAACTTCCAGGTGATTCATGGCGGCAGCGCCGAAGCCTCGGCGCGGTCGGCGGCGGTCGTGTCCGGCGCCGAGGTGGCGGGGTCTGTCCACGTCCACGAACATGCCAACGTCCGCCAAACCCTGCTTGACGGCGACGGCAGCGCGCGAGTCGTCGATACCAACGTCGATGTCAAGATGCGCCGCATCGAAGCGCGGGTAAAAGGCTACGAGGGCGACGCCTGCGGCGAATGCGGCAACTTCACGCTGGTCCGGAACGGCACCTGCATGAAGTGCAACACCTGCGGCTCCACCAGCGGATGTTCGTGAATGCGACCGCATTCACGACAACGGCCTCCCCCGTCACGGAACGACGGCGGAGTGGCGCGGCAGCGACCCTGGCTCGGGGCTGGGGGTCGCCACCGCGGCGTTTGTAGCATCAGTAGTTTCTGAATTCCTCCCTGATCCAACTGGCGCGCCCTGGTTCCCACCCAGGCGCGCCTTTTTTTGCCGCGCCGCCAGCCCC
>JAQBXG010000078.1 GCA_027625125.1 Pseudomonadota bacterium | reverse complement strand
AGTTTTACTCCGGCGCAACCGGATTACCCGGCCGCTTCAGTGAGGGAGTTTTGCTCCGGCGCTTACACTCGCGCCGCAACACTCGCACGCCGCCATACAGCACCAACAGCAGCGCGCCATAGAGTACCGCCATCGCCCCGCGAACCGGATCCGGCGACCAGGCCAGCGACAGCGCCATCCACCCCAACAGCAGCAGCAACAGAAGATCGAGCGCGCCCGGACGGGGGCGCACAGCCTCCAGCCGGCCGAACACAAACATCAGCCCGCCCGCGACAATCGCCGCCCCCAGCGCGAACCATTTCGTCTCGATGAAATTGCGGATCGTGAACGAAACCCCGCCGGTCTCGAATTCGACGGTGACGAATCCCAGCAGCGCCAGCCCGATCACCGCGCCGGCCAGAAACGCGTCCGCCGCCCCGGGGGCGGGCAGATTTGGGAATCGTTCGGATTGCCGCACGGCGTTCGCTTTCGCAAATCCCACCGGCGACGCGGGCCGCGCCGGCCAGGCACTGTTCTAATACGTGACCGCGACCGTGTACGAGCCGGTATAGGTGCCGTCGCTGTAAATGCCGCCGGCGGTCGATGTCGTCAGCGTGCCGCCGACCACGAACGTCATCGCCCCGGCGGCATCGGTGGTGAAGTTGTAGCCGGCGCCGTAGGCGTTCATCACGGCCGAAAACGTCGCCGCGGCGCCGTCGGTTTTGTGCACGACGGTCGTCGGATTACTCGTGATACTCACCGACATCAGCGTGTTCGGCGGCCCCCCGGTCACATCGGCGTCACCGGGAACGCCGGGCTCGACAACGATAATACGCGCATAGGTGCCGTTCGACACCGTCGTCTTGCCGTCGTTGCCGTTGATCGTGATCGACGCCGAATCGGTGGTGCTGGCGGTGGCGGCGATCGTCCCGAACGACAAGCCGCGGCTGCCCAGCGAGAACGAATTGTCGACCGTCACGCTGACCGTATACATCGCGGCCTGGCTCGGCGCCTGCGCCAAAGCTGCGCGCGGCGACAGCGTCGCCGCCGGCAGCATCACCGCCAGCAGCATCGCCGAGACGACAAGCTGCGCGCCACGGCCCGATGCGCGCGACCAACTGCGGTCCCAGGCTCTCAACCCGTTCTCCCATGCCCTGGTGCCAGCGCGCATTCTGCCCGGACCGGCCTGCCGGAATCGTAGACGAAGGCAATTGCGCTTTGAAGTGGTCAAACTAACAATTGGTCCAGTTCCGGTATCGGCCATGCAGATGCCGGTATCGGGACGGAATCGCGGCCAGCGCCGAAACCCTACCGGGCGGCGCGGATTCGCTCGGCTTCGGCCTCGATGCCGGCAGCGTCGCCGTCGCGGTCCCAGCTCCGCAGCAGCACCGCATAATTTCCCAGCGTCTGCGCCACCAGCGGGTCGCCGGGGCCAAGGACGTCGCGGCGGATCTCCAGCGCGTGCAGGTACATCTGCTCCGCCTCCTCGAATCGACCCTCCAGGTACAGCAGGCCGGCCAGGTTGTTATAGCTGGTCGCCACTTCGTGATGGACCGGGCCCAGCGCGTTCTCCCAGATCCGCAGCGAGCGGCGGTACAACTCCTCCGCCGTGCGGTAATTCCGCTGCGCAAAATGGATTGCCGCCAGGTTGTTCAGGCTTTGCGCGACGGCGGGATCGTCCGGTCCCAGCTGACCCTCCCGCACCACCAACGCGCGCTGCAACAGCGGTTCGGCGAAGTCGTACCAACCCAGACCCTGGTACACCGCCGCCAGGTTGTGCATATGGGTCGCGGTCGCCAAGTCGTCGGGGCCGAAAGCCTGCTGGGCGATGCGCTCGGCCTCCTCGGCGAACGGCAGCGCCCCCAACAGGTCACCCTGCCGGTACAGCTCGGCGCTGCGATCGGCAGCTTCCAGCAGCCCGGCCGCGTCCTGCGCCGCCGCCGACACCATCGGCAGCAACATCAGGATCAACCCGCCCGCCGCCCTGCGCACGGCGACTGCGATTCGGCTGTTCGCGCGGCGCATCGGCGCTCTCCGGAATCATTGTCGGCGCCCCGGAATCGGAGCAAGACGCCCGCAGTATATCCGATCGAGTCAATCCTCGCCCGCGCGGGGTCGGTGGTGCTTGGCGCTCGCCGGGATTTCTGCCAAAACCGGGCGTCCTGCCGCATCCACCTGCGGCAGCCGCGAGGAACCGTCGCATGACCGACTCCGATCCGACGACCGACGCAGCCGGGCGCCCGCCGTCGCCCGAGGCCGCGGCAAATCATATTCGCAAGGCCGTCGCCGCGGATGTCGAATCCGGGCGCGTGTCCGGCGTTGTCACGCGGTTCCCGCCCGAGCCGAACGGCCACCTGCACATCGGCCACGCCAAGTCGATCTGCCTCAACTTCGGCCTTGCCGCCGAATTCGCCGGCCGCTGTCATTTGCGGTTCGACGACACGAACCCGGTCAAGGAGGAACAGGCGTTCATCGACTCGATCCTGCGCGACGTGCGCTGGCTCGGCTTCGACTGGGGCGACCACCTGTACTATGCGTCCGACTATTTCGCGCAACTGGCCGACTGGGCGGTGCATCTGATCGCCGCCGGCAAGGCCTATGTCGACGACCGCTCCGCCGACGAGGTCCGCGCCACCCGCGGCACGTTGACCGAACCGGGCCAGGAAAGCCCGAACCGCGATCGCTCCGTGGCGGAAAACCTTGATCTGTTCGCGCGCATGCGGGCCGGCGCGTTCCCCGACCGCAGCCACGTGCTGCGCGCCCGCATCGACATGGCGTCGGGAAACATGAACCTGCGCGATCCGGTGATGTACCGCATCCTGCGCGCGCCGCATCCGCGCACCGGCAACGCCTGGTGCATCTACCCGATGTATGATTTCGCCCACGGCCAGTCCGACGCGATCGAAGACATCACCCATTCGATCTGCACCCTGGAGTTCGAGGACCACCGGCCGCTGTACGACTGGTTCCTCGAAAACCTGCCGGTGCCGGCGCGGCCGCGGCAAATCGAATTCGCCCGCCTCAATCTCAGCTACACGGTGCTGTCAAAGCGCCACTTGACCCGCCTCGTCGCCGAGGGCCACGTCGACGGCTGGGACGATCCGCGCCTGCCGACGTTGGGCGGCCTGCGCCGTCGCGGCGTGCCGCCGGAGGCGATCCGCGACTTCGCAAATCGCATCGGCGTCGCCCGCCGCGACGCGGTGATCGAGCTTGAATACCTCGAAGCCTGCATCCGCGAGCATCTGAACCGCGTCGCCGCGCGCCGCATGGCGGTGCTGCACCCGTTGAAGGTCGTCATCGACAACTACCCCGAGGGTCGCACAGAACAACTCGACGCGGTCAACAACCCCGAAGACGCGGCCGCCGGCTCGCGCCAGGTGCCGTTCTCGCGCGAGCTGTACATCGAAGCCGACGACTTCCTCGAAGACCCGCCGAAAAAGTTCTTCCGCCTCGCGCCGGGGCGCGAGGTGCGCATGCGCTATGCCTATTTCCTGACCTGCACCGGCGTGGTCAAGGACGACTCCGGCAATGTCACCGAACTGCATTGCACCTATGATCCCGACACCCGCGGTGGCAACGCCCCCTACGGCCGCAAGGTCAAGGCGACGCTGCACTGGGTATCGGCGGCGGAAGCGATCCCGGCCACGGTGCGCCTCTACGACCGCCTGTTCCTCTCCCCGCGCCCCGGCGACAGCGACGGCGATTTCGTCGCCGACCTCAATCCCGATTCGGTCCAGACGCTGTCCGGCTGCATGCTCGAGCCGGCCCTGGCCGACGCTGCCGGGACGGTGCAGTTCGAACGCCTCGGCTACTTCTGCCCCGATCCGGACTCGACCCCCGCCGCGCCGGTGTTCAACCGCACCGCCACACTGCGCGACACCTGGGCCAACCTGCAAAAGCGCGCCTGATCTCCCCAACTCTTCGGCCAACAGGTCGAACACCACCCGCACCCGCCGGCTCGTGTTCGACACCCGCTTGTCATCATCGAACTCGGCGTCTGAAGCGCAGCCACTGTGCGCGGCGAGCGTTCTTGCATCCGCAGGCCTGTTGCGGGCCAGCGTCGCCGCCGACGCAGCGATAGCGGTCAGCGACGTCGCCCTCGGCATCCTGCTTTTTGGTTTTCTGTGGGCGGTGCACGCGACCGTCGCGCTGGTCGCGGCGGCATTTCGTCTCGCCCAGACCGCCATTCTCGGCATGAAGCAGTTGAATCGCCTTATGGCGATGTCATTGTTGACCGGCTACCTGCTGATCCGCTCGACGTTTTTGCGGCCCTCCCTAAGCCGCCCGCTCGCCCTCCTCTGCTTGCGCGTGGCGCGGCAGCCGGTGTTTCGGCGACAGCAAATACCGCCGATACTCATCCAGGTCGCCGTCAAACGGCTCGGCCTTGCCGCCGCTGACCAACAAAAACCGGTCGGTGGTCGCCTCGACCAACCGCCGGTCATGGCTGACCAACACCACCGCGCCGTCGAACGCATTCAGCGCCTTCAACAGTTCTGTGCGCGCGTCCAGGTCCAGGTGATTGGTCGGCTCATCCAGAATCAACAGGTTCGGCCGGTCCAGCGTCGCCAGCGCCAGCGACAGCCGCGCCCGCTCGCCGCCCGACAGATCGGCGACCCGCGTCGTCGCGGTGTCGGCCGAAAACCCGAACCCGCCCAATTGCGTCCGCACCCGTTCCTCCGACAGCTTCGGCCGCATCCGCGACAGCGTCGCGATCGCGGTCAGCGCGCCGTCCAGTTCCTCCAACTGGTGCTGGGCGAAATATCCCGGCACCAGTTTGCGCGCCCGCGATACCTCGCCGTCCATCGCCGCCAGCTTTCCGGCCAACAGTTTCGCCAGCGTCGACTTGCCGTTGCCGTTTTCGCCCAGCAACGCAATGCGGTCGCCGGGGTCGAATCGCAGCGACAGCCGCTTCAACACCGGCTTGCCCGGCTCATATCCAACCGAAGCCAGCCGCATCGAGATCAACGGCGGGCTGACGTCTTCGGGCGCGGGGATACGGATCGGCGCCGAGCGCTCATCGATCGGCGCCTCCGGCATTGCCATCTTCTCCAGCATCTTGATGCGGCTCTGGGCCTGCCGCGCCTTCGAAGCCTTGTAGCGAAAGCGGTCGACAAACGCCTGCATATGCTCCCGCGCCGCCTCCTGCTTCTTCGCGAACGCGACATCGGCGGCGCGCCGCGCCGTCCGCAGTTTCGCGAACCCGTCAAAGTTGCCGGTGAACAGCTCCAGCCTGCCGCCCTCCAGGTGCAGGATGAACTCGGCCGAGTTGTTCAACAGGTCGCGGTCGTGGCTGACCATCAACACGGTGCCGCGCGCCGCCCGCAAAAAATCGGTCAGCCACAACACGCCCTCCAGATCGAGGTAGTTGGTCGGCTCGTCCAGCAGCATCAGATCCGGGTCGGCGAACAGGATCGCCGCCAGCGCCACCCGCATCCGCCAGCCGCCCGAAAACTCCGCGCACGGCCGCGCCTGGTCTTCGTCCGGAAATCCCAACCCGGACAGAATCGAGGCCGCCCGGCTCGGCGCCGAATAGGCGTCGATATCCAGCAGCCGGTGGTACACCTCGCCCAGGTCTTCCGCCTCCGTGCCGGATTCGGCGGCAGCCATCAGCGCGGTGCGCTCGGTATCCGCCGCCAGCACCGTGTCCAGCAGACTCTCCGGCCCGCCCGGCGCCTCCTGCGCCATCGCGCCGATCTTCCAGTTCTTCGGCACCGAAATGCTTCCGGCGTCGGGATCGATGCGCCCCAGGATCGCGTTCAGCAGCGTCGATTTTCCGGCCCCGTTCCGCCCCACCAGGCCGATGCGCCGCCCGGTCGGCAGGTTCGCGCTCGCCCCGGACAGAATCTCGCGCCCGGCGATGCGGACGGTGACATTGTCGATCGCCAGCAACGCTCAGGCCCGCGCGCCGAATCGCGCCTGCGCCCGCGCCCGCGCCCGCTCCCGCTCGGTTTCGCGATCCCGCTGCGGCGCGTTGGTCACCAATCCGTCCAGCAAACGCCGGGCCGAAGCCGCGACCTCGTCGACCGCGCGTGCAAACGCGGCCTCGTTGGCCTGCGAAGGCCTCGTGAAACCGCTCAGCTTGCGAACGAACTGCACCGCCGCGTCGCGCACCTCGTCGTCGCTGGCGGGCGGATCGAAATTGAACAGAGTTCTGATATTGCGGCACATGGCGCGCCTCCGGGCATCGCGAAACACCGGCCCACCATACGGCCTCCGGCCGCCGCGTGAAACGCCGCGCCGTTACCGAACGGCGGCGGCGATATTCCCGGTGCCCGAAAGGTCGGTCCCGGACAGGTCCGCATCGGTGAGGTCGGCGCCGGTCAGGTTCGTAGGCCAGGTGCGCCCGGTCTTGCGGCCATCCGTTCCAAGGATATCGGCGCGGCCCAGTTTCGCCCCGGCCAGATTCGCGCCCCGCAGGCAGGCACCACCCAGGTCCGCGCCGCGCAGGTCCGCGTTGCGCAGATCGGCGCCCTCCAGCCGGGCGCCGTGCAGATCCGCAAGCACGAACAACGATTCCGACAGTTTTGTTCCGGTAAAGTCGCAGCCGCGCAGACTGGCGCCGGACAGGTAACTGCCGGCGAGGTTGATGCCGTGGAAATCGTTGCCCGAAAGATCGGCGCGCTCGCCTTCGGCCGCATATGTATCGACCCACAGCGCGTGGCGGCGGAGCGCTTCCTGCACGTCGATCGGCAGCGCCGCCGTTCCGGGGCTGAGCCGCGCCGCGACCGTATATGCCAGATGCAGGTCCACGTCGGCGATCAATGCCCCGCGCAGATCGGCGCCGCGCAAGTTCGCGCCGGTGACGTCGGCGCTCTTCAGGTTTGCGCCGGTCAGCCGCGATCCGACAAAGTCCGCTCCGGCGGCGTTGGCGTTCGACAGGTCGCTGCCGCGCAGGTCCGCGTCGGCGAGTTTGGCGCCCTGCAGGTTCGCGTTTGCCAGCGATGCGTTCCGCAGGCTCGCGCCGGTAAGGTCGGCCTCAGACAAATTGGCGCCCGAAAGATCGGCGGCGTCAAACTTCGCCTGCCGCAAATCGGCGCCGGAAAAATCCGCGTCCCAAAGCTTGGCGCGGGAAAACGTCGTATTTTCCATCAACCCGTTGGCAAACGAAGCCGCCCGGGCAACCGCGTCGGACAGGTCGGCGCGCGAAAGGTTCGCGCGTTCCAGGTTGGCCTCATTCGCCCGCACCGAGCGCATGTCGGCATCGGAAAGATCCGACCCGTCCATCGTCACCCGCGCCATCATCGCCTCGACCATGCTCGCCCCCACCAGCGACGCATAACTGACGATCGCGTCCCGCAGGTTCGCGCCCGAAAGATCGGCCCGGTCCAGCACCGCACCGCTCAGATTGGTATGGATCGGCGCGCTTTGGTCGTCGCGGCGTGACAGACTGCGGAGGTCGGCGCCGCGAAAATTGGCCCCCGCCAGTTTGGCGCGCTGAAACCGGCAGCCGCGAAGATCGGCGACGCCGAAATCGGCGCCGCCGGCGTCGGCGCCATCGAAGTTCGCCCGTTGCAGATCCGCATGGCGCAAATTCGCGGCGACGATCGTCGCGCCGCTGAGGTCGGCGCCGACAAGCACCGCATCATTCAGAACCAGATTTGCCAGGCGCAGGCCGGTGTAAGCGCCGGAGCAAAACTCCCTCACTGAAGCGGCCGGGTAATCCGGTTGCGCCGGAGTAAA
>JAQBXG010000077.1 GCA_027625125.1 Pseudomonadota bacterium | reverse complement strand
GTCGCCGCCCGCGCCTCGTCGGCGGCGACGCCGCCGCCATAGCTCGCCGCGAATCCCGACGGCGAAAGCGCCTCGCGGGCCGGGCCGCAGGCGGCCATCGCAACGACGGAAAGCACCACCGCGGTCCGCGCCACGCCGCGCGCCCGGACCGCGCTGCATTGACGATCCCGGGTCCGCTGCCTACGTTCCTGAATCGGAGACACCGTGATCCATTTACCGAATTTCGCCATTGGCGCGCCCGTGCTGGGTGCCGCGCTGGGTGCCGCGCTGGGGTTGGGGCTGGCCGCGGCGCCGACATCCGCCCACGCCCAGGGACTGATCCGGGACGCGGAAACCGAGCATATCAGCCGCGAATGGGCCGCGCCACTGTTCGCGGCGGCGGGACTGGACCCGGCGTTCGTACAGATCAACCTCGTCTACGACAACCGCATCAATGCGTTCGTCGCCGGCGGCCAGCGCGTATTCCTGAACACCGGCCTGTTGCTGGCGGCGGAATCACCGATGCAGATTCTCGGCGTCATCGCCCACGAAACGGCCCACGTCGCCGGCGGGCATCTTGCCCGCACCCAGGAGGCGCTGCGGACCGCCAACGCCCAGGCCGTCGCCGCGTTCCTGCTCGGCGCGGCGGCGATCGCCGGCGGCGGCGGCAACGCCGGCGCGGCGGTCATTCTCGGCGGACGCCAGATCGCCGAACGCAACCTGTTGCGCTATTCGCGCGCCCAGGAGTCGGCCGCCGACCTCGGCGGCGTGCGGCTGATGGAAGGCGCCGGCTATTCGGCGCGCGGGATGGCATCCTTCATGGCGGTGCTGCAACAACAGGAGGGGTTGCTGGAGGCGAATCGTGACCCGTGGGTCCAGTCGCATCCGCTGTTTCCCGAACGCATCAATGCGCTCGAGGCCGCCGCCCGCACCCAACCCCACTACGACACGCCGTCCCCGCCGGAATGGGACGCGCAGTTCGCGCGGATTCAGGCGAAGCTCTACGGCTACACCGAAACGCTGGCGCGGGTTCTGCGCCGCTACCCGCCCGCCGACACAAGCATCCCCGCCCGCTACGCCCGCGCCGTCGCCTACGACCAGGCGGGGCGCCTCGAAGCTTCGCTGTCCGAGATTTCCGCATTGCTGGCCGTGGCGCCCGACGACCCCTACTTCCTCGAACTCCAGGGCCAGGTCCTGCTGCAACACGGCCGCGTTGCCGAGGCGCTGGAACCGTACCAGCGAGCGGTGGACCTGCTGCCCGACGAGCCGCAATTGCGCGCCGGCCTCGCGGCGGCGCAGATCGCCCGCGATGACCCGGCGCTGTTGCCGGCCGCGATCGAAAACCTGCGGGCGGCGCTGGCGGTGGATCGCGAGTATCGCGAAGGCTGGCGTCAACTCGCCGTCGCCGAGGGCCGCAGCGGCAACATCGGCCAGTCGGCCCTTGCCAGCGCCGAACAGCACTTGCTGGGCGGCAGCACGCCGGACGCGCTGCGTTTCGCGCAACAGGCGCTCCGCATGTTGCCGGCCGGCTCGCCCGGCTGGCTCCGCGCCCAGGACATCGAAAACGCCGCCGGACGCAATCCGTGAGCGCCCGGTTCCGCGTCGGCGCCGTCGCGTTGTTGGTCCTCGGGCTGGCGGCGGCGGGTTGGGTCTGGGTCGTGCCATTGGCGATGGAGCGCCTGGTCCGCAACGTCCTGTTGGACAACCCGGAAATCCTGATCGAAGCGGTCAACGTGTTGCGGCTGCGCGACGAGGCCGACCTGGCGGCCCGGCGTCTCGACGCGCTCGAAGAATTCGGTCGCGACCTGCGCGACAATGCGGCCGTGCCGGTGTTCGGCAATTCCGACGGCGATGTCACCGTCGTCGAGTTCCTCGACTATCGCTGCCAGTACTGCCGGCAATTCCATCCGCAGGTCGCGGCGATTCTCGCCGCCGACCCGGGCGTGCGCCTGGTCTATCGCAACTTTCCGCTGCTCGGGCCGGAATCGACCATCGCCGCGCGGGCGTCGGTCGCCGCCGCGCGACAGGACCCCGCCCGGTTCCCCGCGTTCCACGACGCGCTGATGGACTTCCGCGGCGGCATGGACGAATCGACAATCCTGCGGCTCGCGGCGGACGCAGGATATGATTCGGACTTGCTCGCGATCGACATGGCCGACCCGGACATCGACGCCGTTCTCGAAACAAATTTCCTGTTCGCCGCCGCGCTCGGCCTGGATGGAACGCCGGCATTCGTCATCGGCGACGCGGTCGTGCCCGGCTATGTCGACGCCGCCGAAATCCTACGCCTCGTGCGCGCGTCGCGTGAGGATTGCCGTACCTGTTAGCGCCCGAAGCGGCCCCGGTGGCTAGAACGCCGTCGTGAACTGAATCAGCCACTGCGGCGTGAAGTCCAGAATCCGCGCCTCCAGCCGCCGATCCAGTCCGCTGACCAGCCCGAAGCCGATCAACAGCAACGCCCAGCCCATCGCCGGCTTCGCCCACTGCGCCGCGCGGCGCAGTCCATCCCGGCGCGCCGCCAACGCCTGCCGCGAGCCATAGGCCAACGCCAACAGCGGCACCGCGACCCCCAACCCGAACACCAGCATCAAGAGTCCGGACTGCACGATCGTCTCGCCCTGTGCGGCCAAGCCGATCGCCGCGCCCAGGGTCGGCCCCGTACACGGCGACCAGACGACGCCAAGCAGCGCCCCCAGTCCCGCCTGCCCGACCGGCCCGGTTGACGGAAGCCGCGCCGACAATGTCGCCGCGCCGCTCACCAGCGGCGTCGAGACGCGGACGAACCCGGCCATCAACGGCGCGCTGACCATCAGCGTCCCGGCGGCCAGAAGAATGCCGCCGGCCATCACCCGCAGCACGTCCGGATTGAATCCGATCGCGAACGACAACGCCGTCACCGCGGTGCCCAGCACTGCGAACGAAACCACCAGCCCGCCGATCAACGCCAGCGGCGCAAAGCGACCCTCGCGCAGCGACGACGCCAATACGATCGGCAGCAGCGGCAACACGCACGGGTTCAGCACCGTGACGATACCGGCAACAAAGATCAGCCCGGCGGTCGTCATCGCACGCTGCCGCCCGCTTCAGAAATCAGAACGGCGCCTCAGTCGAGGCCGAACGAAAACAGGTTGCGAATCGCCTCCGGGCTGTTCTCCGCGAACAGGCGGCCGACTTCTTCCTTGCCCTTGAAGATCAGCACTGTCGAGCGTTGCGGCACGTCCAGTTCCGCCATCACGTCTTTTTGCAGATCATAGTCGACGCGAAAGTATGCATATCCGGCGAACTCGGGCATCAGCATGACTTCGTTCAGGGCCGGCTCCTGCGCCCGGCAGGTCGTACACCAGTCGGCATGGACGACGACGGCGATCGTCCGCCCTTCGTCCTGGGCGGCGGCGAACGCCTCGGCAGTATAGGGCGGCCAGGTCAGCGCCGCCCATGCCGAATAGATCGGCGCGATCGTCATCAGCCCCAGAACCGCCGCGAACAGCGGCAACCAGACTCGCTTCATCATCAGAACCTCCGGATTTCCGTTTCCCACTATATGCGCCGCCCAGCGGCGATCCGGAATCACAGCTTTGTGTTTCTTTGCGGAGTATGGGACCGTGTGCCGATGTCCGACCCCGACGAGCCTCGACCGCGCGACCTCGATCCGCCCGCCGGAGGCGATGGCGGAACCGCCGCCGGCGCTGCATCCGAACGCGCGGCATCCAGCGTGCCGGAATCCCCGCGCGACGATTCGCCGCCGACCGCCGCGACAATGGCGATGGTGGTCTACATTCTGTACCTGGTCGGGCTGGCGTCCGGCGTCGCCGCTTTGTTCGGGGTCGTCCTCGCCTACGTCTATCGCCCGGCCGCGGCCGGGAGTTGGACCGAAAGCCACATCCGCTATCAGATCCGCACCTGGTGGCTGGGGCTGTTGCTGCTCGCCGCCGGTATCGTGCTGGCGGCGCTATTGATCTGGATTCCGATCCTGATCTTCTTTTTTGTCTGGGCGGCGGTCCGCTCAATCAAGGGCCTCGGCGCCCTTGGCCGCCGCGAGCCGATCGCCGACCCCGATACGCTGTTCTGGTAGCCTCTCAAAGGTTCCAGGCACTTGAAGACGTCATGGCATGCGTCCGCAGGCATTGCCGGACTCATGTGTCTGGTTTGATCGACTAGCCAAGCAATTGCCACGTGCCCAGAAACGGCACATAGATCAGCCAGCCGCCGGCGACAAACACCAGCCCCCAGCGGTTGATGCCATGGATGCCGCGCCCGAACAGCGCGAACAGGAACGAAGCCGCCGCCGCCGCCGCCAACGTCATCCACACGGCGGCCGGATACGGCAGCCCGAACATGCCGTGGACCAGCGCGATGTCGACCGAAAAGGCCGCCGCCTGCCAGCCGAACCACACGGCAAGCGCCAGGCCGCCGACGCCGGACGCAAGCCCGATCCAATTCGCCAGCCGCCCCCACCACCGCAGCGACAGCGCCATCGCGACGATGATCGTGCCCAGCATCAGGAATCCCAGCGCAAGACCGGCGACGATCACCTGCACCCGCACCGACTCCCAGGTGCTGACCCGTTCGAACGTCGCGTTCGGCAACAGCACGAACGACACATCGCCCGTGTCGTCACGCAAAAAGCGCAGAAAGCGCGACGGGTCCTCCTTGGACTGGAATACGTCCAACGCGATCTTGCGATAGATGTGGCCGTCGAAACTGACCCGAACATCGCTGACCGGAAAAACAAAAATCTGCTCGATCAGGCCCTGCACTTTCAGCGGCGTATCCCTGTCCAGTCGCGCCTCGCGGTACGCACCGGCATAGTCGGCGCGGTCGTCCGGCGAAAGTTCGACCAGCGCCGTCGGCGGCGCTTCCTGCGCCGGCCACAGCGCGGCGATCATCTCGCGTGGAAATTCGCGGGTCATCCGCGCGGTCGGCGACAGCGCCCCCAGGCCGACGGTCGCGCCGCCGTTCGCTGCCACGAACACCCCAAGCCCAAGTTCCGGCACCAGCGACAGGTGGGCGGAAAATCCAGGGTTCGAGCCGTCGTGGAACCAGGCCGTGCGTCCGGCCATCGTCGTCTCCGAAAACCCGTAGGCGCGGCCGCGCATCGTCCGGTAGTTCGCTGCCTGGCGGCTAATCAACAGCGCGACCGAATCGGGCCCGATGACGTCGCCGCCGCCGGCAAGAATCAGTTGCATCAGCCGCGCGATGTCTTCGGCCGTACTGACCGCGCCCGCGGCCGGCGTCGTCATCACAAAGTCATAGGGCACCGGCGCCAGTTCGCTGCCGCGCCAGCGGTATCCCTGCGCCAGCGCCGCCCGCGCGGCATCGGACAGGCGCGGATCGAACGTCGTCGCCGCCATGCCGGCGGGTCGGAACACCAGCCGCTCCGCCAGGTCCGGAAAACTCTCTCCGGCCGCCTGCTCCAGCACCGCCCCGGTCAGCGCCATGCCCAGGTCCGAATACATGATGCCTGTCCCAGGCGGCAACAGAGACGGCGGTTCGTTCGTGGCCAGGAACTCCGAAAGCTGCCGCCACTCGGTCACGGTCTCCGCATGCTGCCGCAACAGCCGGTCGCCGAACCCCGACGAATGGGTCAACAGATGATGCAGCGTCACCGGCGCCAGCCCATCGAGTTCGATTTCCGCCGTCGCCAGCAAATTCCGCACGTCGTCGCGCATCCGCACGATACCGGCCTCCGCCGCCGCCACCGCGACGACGCCGGTCAACGGCTTCGACACCGACCCCAACCGCATCCGCGTCGTCGTCGCGTCCATCGGCGTCGCGGTCGCGCGGTCAGCGGCGCCGTACCCGGCCAGGTAGATGATCTCGCCGTTCCAGACGATGGCTGCAACCGCGCCGGGCATTTCCACCTCGGCCAGCGCGGCGGCGAAATAGCGGTCCGCAAACGCCCGAATCTCGTCCGCGGTCGGATGGTCCTGCGCCGCGGCGCCGTTCGTCGCAACAAATGTCGCCGCCACGAGTGCCGCCAGCGCCACGCGGCCACGCGCGCCCGCGCCGGTCACAACAGCCCCGCCAGCGGCGACGACGGATCGGCGTACCGCCGCTTGCCCATTCGCCCGGCCAGATACGCCTCGCGCCCGGCCTCGACCGCCAGTTTCATCGCCCGCGCCATGCGAACCGGCTCGCGCGCCTCGGCGATGGCGGTGTTCATCAGCACCCCGTCACATCCCAGCTCCATCGCGATGGCGGCGTCGGACGCGGTGCCGACCCCGGCATCGACGATCACCGGCACGTTGGCCCGCTCGACGATGATCCGCAAGTTCACCGGATTCTGAATCCCGAGACCTGAGCCGATCGGCGCCGCCAGCGGCATGATCGCCGCGCACCCGGCGGCCTCCAGCTTGCGCGCGTACAGCGGATCGTCGGAGCAATACACCATCACGTCGAATCCCTCCGCGACCAGCGTTTCCGCGGCCCGCAACGTCTCCGGCATATCGGGATACAGCGTGTCCGGATCGCCCAGGACCTCCAGCTTGACCAGCGTCCAGCCCCCGGCCTCGCGGGCCAGCCGCAATGTGCGGACCGCCTCCTCGGCGGTAAAGCAACCGGCGGTGTTCGGCAGATAGGTATAGCGCGCCGGGTCCAGGTATTCGGACAGCATCGGCGTCCCCGGCTCGGCGATGTTGACCCTGCGCACGGCGACGGTGACGATGTCGGCGCCCGACGCCTCGACGGCGGCGCGCGTCTCGTCGAAATCCCGGTATTTGCCGGTGCCGACGATCAGGCGCGACCTGACGCGCCGCCCGGCCACCACCAGTACGTCATCGACCGCCGACGGCGCGGCCTCCTCGCCGCCGCCGACGAACTGCACGATCTCGACGCGATCGCCGTCCTTGAGCAACGTCTCGCCATAGGCCGACCTGGGCACGATCTCCAGATTGCGTTCCAGCGCAACGCGGCGGCGGTCGATGCCCAACTCGGCCAGCAGCGATTCGACGCTCAGGCTGGCGGCGAATTCCTTCGCCTCGCCGTTGATGGTCAGGTGCATGCGGATTCCGGTGTGGCTGACGGCGGGAGTATGGTGGCAGTCGGTCGCCCGTTCAACCGCCGCCCGCGCGCGGGTCCGTTGCGCTGGTCTGGCGCGGTGGGCTAAGGTCGGCGGCCCGCGAAAAGCGGCGGATTCCCTTGCGCATCGGCGGTCGATGCCCGCGCCGTGGGGGCCGATGCCTTCGCCTTGGGGGCCAACGCCTGCACCTTGGGGGCCAATGACGTCCACGATCCTCGTTCTGAACGGCCCCAACCTCAACCTGCTCGGCGAGCGCGAGCCGCACATCTACGGTCGCGAGACGCTGGCGCAGATCCAGGCGAGGGTGGAGGCGCGGGCGAAGGACCTGGGCCTTGCGGCCGATTTCCGCCAGTCCAATGACGAATCCGAACTGATCAACTGGATTCAGGTGGCGCGCGGCACCGCCGACGGCATAGTGCTGAACGCCGCCGCGTTCACCCATTCGTCAGTGGCGATCGCCGACGCGGTCGAGGCCGTGAGTCTGCCGATGATCGAGGTGCATTTGTCCAACATCTTCCGCCGCGAAGCCTTTCGCCATCATTCACACCTGAGCCGCGTCGCGGTCGGAGTCATTGCCGGTCTCGGCGGCGACGGGTATGTGTTGGCGATCGAGGCGATGGCCTCGCTGCTCGCGAAAAAGGACTGACCCGTTGGCGAAACCAAAAGTTGATGCCGAGCTGGTGCAGGAACTCGCGCGCCTGCTGGACGAAAACGATCTGACCGAGATCGAATGGTC
>JAQBXG010000076.1 GCA_027625125.1 Pseudomonadota bacterium | reverse complement strand
GGCCGCTTCAGTGAGGGAGTTTTGCTCCGGCGCTTACAGAAGCGCCGGAATGTCGGCTATCGGGAACTGGTGGAGCGCCTGGAGGCTATCGGGGTCCATGATTCCGAGGCCAATATTCGGAACAAGATTAGCCGGGGCGGGTTTACGGCTGTGTTCTTTGTTCAATGCTTAGTGGCAATTGGCGCGCATACATTGCGGCTGGAGGACTCTTAGCCCTAGCCAGCGTTGCGCTAGCCCAAGGGCCAAATTTCGAACACCCACCATCCGGCGACGCCGAACCCGCCGATCACGGCAACTCCGAGGCCGCTGACAATCAACAGCCAGCCTCGCCAATCCCCGTCGAAAACGGTATCGCTGCCGCGCCCCGCGATTTGGCAACCCCCGAGAACGACAGCGCCGCCAATCGCACCAGTGACCAGGTACAAGAAGCCGATCTTGACGCGCAGCAAAAGACGGCTTGGGCCGCCATCTTCCAAGCGGTTTTCACGCTTGTCGCTCTGTATCTCATTTGGCGAACGCTGGTTGCTACTAACAAGACGCTGAGCGAGGCCAAAGAAGCAACAAGGGCTGCCAACAAGACCGCCAAAGAAGCCGAGCGGCAAGCGAACATCGCTGAACGTGCGTTCAAGGATGCCGAGCGCCCCATTATTGCACTTGACCTTTCTCAAGCACGAATCATCCCGAACCCCGGCGACGGGGATATGTACAATCCGAACGTAACTATCGAAGTCTGGAACTTTGGCAAACGGCCCGCGATCCTGGGTATGGGGCTCTTTGAACTGCGAATAGTAGACTTGGGAGAACAGATCGCCCCGCCAAACCCTGACAGCGCGCGGGCATTCAATCCTAGCAGCAGAATGCTTGGGCCGAACCGTTCCGCAAACTTCGGTGTAGGGACAAAGACAGCGTTCAAGTCGGAAAAGCTGCGAGACCTCGGTAGGCAGATTGTCATTCTTGTGGGCGATTTCGAGTATTCGGGACCGTCTGGAGACATTCGGGAGCAGGGGGTCTGCTATGCCTACTCGCGTGACCTCGGGTTCCTTGTTTGGGAGGAAACTGCCGGACTGAATTACGACCGCCCCAAGCGCAAGGTTGGCGACTAGCGCCAATAGTTTCAGCATCTAACACCCCCCGCATTTGAGGGTGCGTTTGCTACATAATGCCGCATTTGTCCGGCGCCGGGACCATCTGAAGATTTTGCCGAGCAGTCGTCGCGGGGTGGTCATCGCCGATCGAAGAGGCCACAATGGGCGCGTCGTGGAACCCGGCTTGCGCCGTAGCGCGGGAGCGCAAACATGTCGCCCGAGAGCTGTCCGGCTTTGGTATTGAATGCCGATTACCGGCCGCTGAGCTATTTTCCGCTGTCGGTGTGGCCGTGGCAGGATGCCGTGAAGGCGGTGTTCATGGACCGCGTGAACATCGTTTCGGAATACGAGCTGGTGGTGCGCTCACCGACGCTGGACATGCGGCTGCCGTCGGTCGTGTCGCTGAAGCGATACGTGTCGCCGACCCGGCGACCCGCGTTTACGCGCTTCAATGTGTTCCTGCGCGATCATTTCCACTGCCAGTATTGCGGCGAAGAGTCGGAGCTGACGTTTGACCACCTGATTCCGCGTTCGCGCGGCGGCTTGACGAGCTGGGAAAATGTCGTGACCGCGTGCGCGTCGTGCAACCTGGGCAAGGGCGGGCGCATGCCGTGGGAGGCCAACATGCATCCCCGCATCCACCCCTATGAGCCGACCGTCCACCAGTTGCAGACCCACGGCCGGGCGTTTCCGCCCAACCACCTGCACGAAAGCTGGCGCGACTTTCTGTACTGGGATACCGAGCTGGAACCCTAAAGCCGCTCGGAGAGCCAGATCGCGGTGCGGGTCGCCGCCTTTACCACGAAGCGGAACGCTTCGTAGCCGGGGGCGTCTTCGGCCCCGGCCGCCAGCGCGAGGTCGCGGTGTTCGACCTCTTCGGCCCGGCACGCGGCAAGGGTATCGCACAAGTCCGGTTCGGACTCGCGCAGGCGGTCGATCTGGCGGCCGTAGTGGGTATCGATGACTTCCTCGACCGCCGCCGTGCAGGCCATTGCCGTCTTTTCGCCGAGCAGCGCCGAACCTGCCCCCAGCGCAAACCCGGCCACGTGCCAGAACGGGCTGAGCGCCGTCGGCCGCACACGGCGTTCGCGCAGCAGCGTTTCGAACGCGGCCAGATGCTCGCGCTCCTGCTCCGCCATATGCTCGATCTGTGACGCGGCGGGGGAGTCCTTCAGCACCGCCAATTGACCCTGGTAGATGCGGACGGCGCCATACTCGCCGGCATGGTCGACGCGGAGGGCGCGGCGGGTTTCCGCCTCCGGCGTGAGATCGCCGGGCAGACGCGGGGGCTTTTGCGGATCGCGGCGGGTCATCGCATTCGCCTTGTCAATGCGCGGGCCGACAGCGCCGCGAAGGCGGCGAGGCCCAAGGATGTGAATACATTGTACCCCGCCATCGAGATTCCGAACATCGACCACGGGATCTCGTCACAGCGCACGACCGGCGCGGTTTCGAGGAGGCGGCGCATTTCCTCGACGGTCGTCGCCGCGCCGGCGGCGACACCGGTGCAAGCCTGGCTGCCGAGCCACCAGTGCTGTTCGACCCCGACATGGTAAGCGGCGATGCCGGCGCCGGTCAGAAACGCCAGCGAACAGGAGGCGACGAGCAACGCCGCGATGCCGCGCCAGCCGAGTAGGACCGCGACTGTCGCGACCGCGCCGGCGCCGATCGCGAAGCGGTAGGGCATACGCTGGAACAGACACAGCACGCACGGATACAGCCCGCCCCAATATTGCGAGACCAGGGCCGTGCCGAGCACCGCGATGCTTGCCAGCGTGACGATCAACGGGCCGCGCGCGCCGCTTGTCCAGGTTGCGATCATCGTCCGAACCTAGCCGACAAACCGAAGCACGAGGAAGCCGCCGAGCAGCAATGCGAAGAACGCGATCGAGACAAACCGAAGATTGTTCTCGACGAAGGCGCGGATCGGCTCGCCGATCGCCCACAGCAGCGCCGCCTCGGCAAAGAAGCGGATGCCGCGCGACAGCACAGAGCCGACAATGAACAGGACCGGGTTCAGCGCAAAGACGCCGCTGGCGATCGTGAATACCTTGTAGGGAAGCGGGGTCAGGCCGGCGGCCAGCACGATCATCAGGCCCCATTCGTCGTACCAGGCCTGGAATTGCGCGAACTTGTCGCCGGCGCCGTAGAATTCGATCAACGGTTGGCCGATTGCATCGAAGGCCAGAGCGCCGATCAGGTATCCGGCGATACCGCCCAGCACCGACGCCACGGTGCAGATCGTCGCGATCAGGAATGCGCGGCGGCGATCCGCCAGCACCATCGGCACGATCATCACATCCGGCGGCACCGGAAAGAACGAGCTTTCGGCAAACGCGACCAGCGCCAGCGCCAGCCGGGCGTGGCGGTGGGCGGCCAACGACATGGTCCATTCGAACAGGCGGTGCAGCATCGCGGCTCCGGGGTGGCGTTCGGTGGGTCATAGCAGCCGCCCCGGGGAGGCGCCAGCCCGCCGCGGCCGAGCGTGCGGCGTGCGGGTATAGCCCGGCCGCCGGAGCATGGCGTAGGATGCCGCCCCACGGTGCCCCTGTGGCGGAATTGGCAGACGCGGCAGACTCAAAATCTGTTGTCCGCAAGGACGTGCCTGTTCGAGTCAGGCCAGGGGCACCAATGTTATTCCCGGCCGGGCCTGTGATGCGGCGCCCGGCCGGGTGACGCAAAACCGTCATGTTGCTGCAATCAATCCGTCGCGCAGCGCGGCTAGGGTGACGGCATTGGGCAATGCCGCCCGAGCGGGCGGAAATTGAAGGAAGCTGAAATGTTGAGAAATGTTCTGACCGGATTTGGCGTCGCTCTGGTTGCCGCGGCAGCTCTGGTGCAGCCGGCGGACGCGCGGGACCAGATCCGCATTGTCGGGTCGTCGACCGTGTATCCTTTTTCGACGGTCGTCGCCGAGGCGTTCGGCCGTGCGACGGACTTCGCGACGCCGGTGATCGAAAGCACCGGCACCGGCGGGGGATTTGCGCTGTTTTGCGCCGGCATCGGCGAGAGCTTTCCGGATTTTTCGAACGCTTCGCGGGCGATCAAGTCGTCCGAGCGCGAACTTTGCGCGTCGAACGGGATCACCGATATTGTCGAGATCAAGATCGGCTATGACGGCATCGTGCTCGCCAATTCGCGCCGATCCGCGCAGATGGACATCACCCGCGCGCAATTGTGGCAGGCGCTGGCGCGCGAGGTGCCGGATGCCAACGGAAATCTGGTCGCCAATCCGCACACGATGTGGTCGGAGATCGACCCTTCGCTGCCGGCGGTGAAGATCGAGGTGTTGGGGCCGCCGCCGACCTCCGGCACCCGCGACGCCTTTGTCGAGCTGGTCATGGACGTCGGGTGCGAGGAGGTCGCGGCCGTTGAGGCTTTGGACAGCGATCGCAGGAAGCAAGTCTGCCGGACGCTGCGTGAGGACGGCGCGTTCATCGAGGCCGGCGAAAACGACGTGTTGATCGTCCGGAAGCTGGAGGCCAACCCGGATGCATTCGGCATTTTCGGATTCAGTTTTCTGGATCAGAACTCCGACGTGGTCCAGGGTTCGAGGGTCGAAGGAGCTGGCGCGACGTTCGACAATGTCGCCAACGGCGCCTATCCGGTGTCGCGGCCGCTGTTCTTCTATGCCAAGACGGCGCACGCCGATCTGGTTCCGGGTTTTCGCGAGTTCATTCGTGAGTTCACCGATGAGCGGACGTGGGGTGAGGACGGATACCTGATTGATCGCGGGCTGATCCCGATGCCCGACGACGAGCGCTCCAGGTACCGGGATGACGCCCGGTCGCTGTCAAACAACCTGATGTAGTCGTCGCCGTCGGGGCAAACGATGCCTCTGCGGTTTTCGGTTCGGGGTGCCGCGCGGCGTTCGTGCGGCACCCTTCCTTCTGTGCGGGGCGGAAAATGCACAACGTACTGTTCTTGTGCACCGGGAACTCGGCGCGCAGCATTCTGGCGGAGGCGATTCTGGGCCGGGCCGGCGCCGGCAGGTTTCGGGCGTTCAGCGCCGGCAGCCAGCCGAAGGGCAAGGTGCACCCGATGGCGATCGAATTGTTGCGGCGGTTGAACTATCCGGTCGCGGACCTGCGCTCGAAATCGTGGGACGAGTTTGCGCTTCCGGGCGCACCGAAGCTCGACTTTGTATTTACCGTTTGCGACCGCGCGGCGGCCGAGGTCTGCCCGGTGTGGCCGGGGCAACCGATGTCGGGCCACTGGGGCGTGCCGGACCCGGCCGCCGTGGAAGGGGAGGAATGGGAGCGCCGCGCGGCGTTTTCGGAGACATACCGCATGCTGGAACGACGCATTCTTGCGTTTGTCGCGCTGCCGTTGGCATCGCTGGATCGCATGTCGCTGCAGAACGAAGTGGACAGGATCGGGCGCGAGCGCGGCGATGGCTGATGTGGCGCCGCAGCAGTCGCAGACGCGGCGGCTTGCGGCGGAAGCGGCGGTGACGATGTTCCTTCTGGCCGGCGCCGTCGCCGCCGCGGTGTGCGTTGCCTGGCTGGCGCCGGCAACGAGGAAGGGGTTGGGGGCAGAGGCCGATCAGTCTTCGGGGCGGAAGACGTAGCCGACGCCGGAGACGGTGTGGATATAACGCGGCATGGCGGCGCTGTCGCCCAGCTTCTTGCGCAAATTGTGGATGATGACGTCGACGATGCGTTCGCCCGGCGCATCGACGCCGCCGCCGGTCGCGTCGAGCAGAAACGCGCGCGACAGGGTGCGGTTCTTTGCTTTGGCCATCGCCGACAACACGCCGAATTCCGACGGCGTCAGCGCGACGGTCGAGCCGTCGTCCATTTGCAGGCTGCGGCGGCCGATATCGAGGGAGAAGCCGGAAAAGGTCAGGATGCGCGCCCCGGCGCCGGGATCGTTGGCCCGGTAGCGTTTCAGCAGGTTTTCAAGCCGCAGCATGAGTTCCGCCGGATCGAACGGCTTGGTGATGAAATCATCGGCCCCCAACTTAAGCGCCGCCATGCGGTCCGAGCGCCCCTTGCGGGCGGTCATTACGACGAACGGCGTATCCGAGTTCGAGCGGATCCAGCGGGCCAGAACCAGGCCGTCTTCGTCCGGAAGGCCCAGGTCGAGAAGAACCAGATCAAATTGGCTCTGCTTCATCACCGCGTTCATCGCGCCGCCCGAGTCAACCGTGGTCACGCGATAGCCGCGCTCCTGCAACAGCGCCTGCATCAGGCCCTGGACCTCGGGATCGTCCTCGACGATCAGGAGTCTGGATTGCGCGGGCACGGTCAATTTCGCACCGGGCGGCGTGCGGCGGCCGCAGCGGCCCACCGCCGATGTTCCTGGGGGCGCTTCAACGCGTGCGTCCCTTGCCCGGCTTCTTCACCTTCGGCGGAAGCGACGACATATACGTCAACGACCGGGCCACCCACTGTTCCGCCGCCGCGGGTTCATCCCGCCATTCGGAAGGGAGGGTCACGTACTCCCGCATTGGCCGTCCGCCCATCGGGTCAAATGGAGCCGCGCCGTCTTCGGCAAGAAGGATGGCGCGGTCTTCCGGGCCGAGACGAACGAACACGCCGTCGCCGAACACGCCCATAAACATATTGCCGCTGACGAACGCGCAGGGGTGGCCAAACATCCGCCGCCGCTCGACGCGGGGGTCGTCGGGAAGGAGAGATTCATACTCGGCAACCGCCGCGGGGTCCGCTTTCGGGAATGCTGCCACTTTTCTACTCCCCCACCAGATGCAAATACAACTGTCGGTGGCGTGATGATGTGCGGTGCTCCCACAGGTAGATGCTCTGCCAGGCGCCGAGGGCCAGGGCGCTATTTTCTACCGGAACGCTGATCTGGGACTGGGTCAGCGCGGAACGGATGTGCGACGGCATGTCGTCCGGTCCTTCGGAGCGGTGGCGGTAGGCAGGGTCGCCATCGGGGACCAGGCGGCTGAAAAATGCCTCAAGATCCGCGCGGACGTCGGGGTCGGCGTTTTCCTGAATCAGCAGGGAGGCCGACGTATGCGGCACGAACGCGGTGAACATGCCGAATCGGATGCTGCTGGCGCCGATCCAATCGGAGATGGTCGCGGTGAGGTCGGTAAAGCCGCGCCCGCGGCCCTGGACCTCGATTTGCGTTCGGACTTGCTGCATCAGTCTCTATCCCCATTCAGACTATAGACATTGCATACGCAGGGGATCCTATCATGAACGGCATTCACGTAACATTGGCGTGATGCTGAACACAGTTCAGTGTTGGCTGCCGTGGGCTTTATGTTGAACGCTGTTCACTATCATGCGATGATGCCCGATGCCGCGAATCGCCGCCGCCGCCCGGGAACAGATGCGCGGAGACCTTCGGAACGCCGCCCGGGCGGTGTTCCGTCGCGGCGGCCTTGCGGCCGTGACCGTCCGGGCGGTGGCGGCGGAGGCCGGTTGCGCGGCCGGCGCCCTGTATACGTACTATGCGGACAAGTCCGCGTTGGTGCGGGAGCTTGCGCTGGATTCGGTCGCCGAGATGGGTCGCGCCGTTGCCGACGCGATGGCGGACAAGGATGCGGCTGGGCGCGAGCGCTTGGTAGCGGCGGCGGCGGCGCGTTCTGTATTCGGGAACGGCGGCGAAGCGGCGGTGCTGTTGCCGGTGTTGCTGGACCCCGACTCCGGCGACAAGTTTCAGCGGCGGGTGACCGGACGCTTGATCGCCGCGCTGGCGCCGATCGCCGCATCGCTGGGCAGGGCCGGGCGCACCGCTGCGGCGGCCAATGCCGAGACGGCGGCGATCGCCGGATTCATTTTGGGGTTTCTGATGCTGGACTCGTCCGGGCAACTCGCGCGGCTGGCGGTCGCGCCCGACGATGTCGTGGCCGCGTTTGCTGCGAACCGCTCCGGCGCCGTCTAGCAGGCTGTTGAAGAAGTGGTCCATGGACGGGCGATGAAGCTGGCTTCGTCGCCGCCGTGGAAGC
>JAQBXG010000075.1 GCA_027625125.1 Pseudomonadota bacterium | reverse complement strand
CCGGAGCATCATCGCCGCCGCCTGGCGGTCCCTGATCTCGCCCAAGGCTGGCGAGTGGACGCCGAAACCGCGCCCTCTGCTTACCCAGTGCTTACCCACTGAATCCTGGCACACCCGGCATGTCCGTTAACTTGTTGATATTGCTGGTGGGCGCGCTGGGATTCGAACCCAGGACACACGGATTAAAAGTCCGTTGCTCTGCCGACTGAGCTACGCGCCCTGTCCGTTTGATACGGCCCCGCGGCCGCTCCGGTCAAATTGTCCAGGTTCCCTGAATCTGCTCGTTGGCCGCGCGCAGTCGCCGTGACAGTGTCGCCGCCAGCGAGTGAAAAAAGCGCGCCGCGAATTCCGGGCTTTCCTCGGTCATCGTCCGAATGCTGGAGCCGGAGAAATGCAGCAGCATTACATCGCCGTCGGCCACGACGTTCGCGCTTGCGCCCGACTCATCCAGGAACGACATCTCGCCGATCACCGAGCCAAGACCCAGCCGCGCCAACAGGGTCGCACCACTGTCTTCCGCGCGCTCGATGCGGACCTCACCTTCGGCGATCACCCACAGCGCACTGCCCAGTTGTCCCTGGCGCAGAATGATCTGATCGGCGTGGTACTGCCGCAGCTCCGAGTGGTCCAGCACCGACTGCCAGTCGTCGCGCGTAAGGCGGTTCAGCGTACCGCCGACGACGATCCCGCGCAGGGCATCGGCGCGCCCCGGATCCAGCAGGATCGACGTGCCATGCGAATGACTCATTCCACGATTCCACCCGCGATTGCACGTTCACGCGCGCGCGGGAGTTCCACCCGGCCCGCGGGCGAAACCATAGGCGAACCGGACGCCGACGTCACGACACGCCGGCCGTCTGATAGCGGGCGGTGAACGCTTCGGCCCACGCCGCCGTATCGCCGGACGAAATGGCCACATGCAAATCGGCAACAATATCCTGATAGAACATCACATTGTGTCGGGTCAGTAGCATCGCGCCCAGCATCTCCCGCGCCCGCACCAGATGGTGCAGGTATGCCCGGCTGAATTTTCTGCAGGCATCGCAACCGCATTCGGGGTCCAGCGGCAGCGAATCCTCGGCGAAGCGGGCATTGCGGATATTGATCGGGCCGGTGCGGGTAAACGCCTGGCCGGTTCGCCCCGACCGGGTCGGCAGTACGCAATCGAACATGTCGATGCCGCGCAGGACCGCCGCGACCAACTGGTCCGGTTTGCCGACCCCCATCAGGTACCTTGGCGCGGCTTCCGGCAGGTGCGGCACGGTCTGGTCGACTACCCGCAGCATCGCTTCTTCCCCCTCCCCCACCGCCAGGCCGCCGATGGCATATCCTTCGAATCCGATTTGGCGCAGGCCGCGCGCACATTCCTCGCGCAGGTCGGGGAACACACTGCCCTGCACGATCCCGAACAGCCCGTAGCCCGCCCGGTCGCGCCACGCCTCTCGGCAGCGGGCCGCCCAACGCAGCGACAACTGCATCGATTCGGCGGCGACGTCTTTCGCCACCGGATACGGCGGACACTCGTCCAGCACCATCGCGATATCGGAGTCGATTTGTTCCTGGGCCTCCATCGCCCGTTCCGGCGTCAGTTCGTGCGCGGTGCCGTCCAGGTGCGAGCGGAACGTGACGCCGCTTTCGTCGATGCGGCGCAACTCCGCCAGCGACAGCACCTGATAGCCGCCCGAATCGGTCAGGATCGGTCCGGGCCAGTTCATGAACTCGTGCAGCCCGCCCAGACGCGCCAGGCGCGCGCCGCCGGGCCGCAACATCAGATGGTAGGTGTTCGCCAGCACCATTTCGGTGCCGGTCGCGGCGATTTCGGCCGGCGCCATGCCCTTGACGGTGCCGGCGGTGCCGACCGGCATGAACGCCGGCGTCCGCACGTTGCCGTGGGCGGTTTGCAGCATGCCGGCGCGAGCGGACTTGTCGGTCGCCGTAATCCGGTAGCCGAAGGCGGTCATGTCGCGGACTCCAGCAGACAGGCATCGCCATAGGAGTAGAAGCGATAGCCGGATTCGATGGCGTGGCGATAGGCGGCGTGCATTCGCGCGGTTCCGGCAAACGCGCAGACCAGCATGAACAGCGTCGAGCGCGGCAGATGAAAGTTGGTCAGCAGCAGGCTGGCGGTTCGGAATCGGTGCCCCGGCGTCAGAAAGATCGATGTCTCGCCGGCGAAACGGCGAACCGCGCCGCCGGCGTCGACCGCCGATTCCAGCAGCCGCAACACCGTCGTTCCCACCGCGACCAGTCGGCCGCCGGCGGCGCGGGTGTCGTTGATTTGCTCGGCCGCCCATTTGCTGATGCATCCCCATTCCGGGTGCATCACGTGGTCGTCGGTGTCCGCGGCGCTGACCGGCAAGAACGTGCCGGCGCCGACATGCAGCGTCACAAAGGCGGCGCCTATCCCCCGCGCCGCAAACGCGGCCACGGCGTCGTCGTCGAAGTGCAGCCCGGCGGTCGGCGCGGCGACGGCGCCCGGCTCGCGCGCGAACACCGTCTGGTAGTCGGCGCGGTCTGCGGCGTCCGCCTCGCGGCCCAGATACGGCGGAATGGGCGTCCGCCCTACCCGCTCCAACGCCGCCAGCAGATTCGGCCCGGAAAGCGAAAACCGCAACAGCACTTCGCCCCGCGGCCCGCGGCCGGTGACTTCCGCCTGCAACCCGTCCAGTTCCAGCGCGTCCCCGTCCCGCAGCTTGCGGGCCGGTTTCGCCAGCGCGCTCCACGATCCATCGGGCAATTGCCGGTTCAGCATCAATTCGACGTTGGCGGTGCCGCGCGCCGCCCGCCGCACCCCGAACAGTCGGGCAGGAATCACGCGGGTATCGTTGAACACCAGCAGGTCGCCGGCCGTCAGTTCGTCCGCCAGATCGCCGATATGTCGGTCGCGCAGCCTGTCGCGCTCTACCACCAGCATGCGGGCGACCGACCGGGGGCGAACCGGGCGGGAGGCGATTTGCCCGGACGGCAGTTCGAAATCGAACCCGGAAACATCCATCGGTGTCGCGCACCGGTCACGCGTCGCGTTCGGCGTATTGCTGCGCCATCTGCTTCGCCACCGCCGCCGACACCATCGAAGATACGTCTCCGCCCAGCCGGGCGATCTCTCGCACCAGACTCGAGGCAATAAACAGGTTGCGTTCCGACGCCATCAGAAAGACGGTTTCAACCTGCGGGTTCAGGCGCGCGTTCATGTTCGCCATCTGCAGCTCGTATTCGAAGTCGGAGACGGCACGCAATCCGCGAATGACAAATGTTGCGCCAACGTCCCGCACAAAGTCCATCAACAGGACATCGAGGCGGCGGACTTCGATGTCCACGCCAGCGTGACCGACAAGGTCGCGGGTCTCCTCGGCGACCATCGCGATTCGTTCGTCGACAGTGAACAGCGGGTTCTTGACGTGGTGCTCGCCGATGGCGATCACCAGCCGGTCGGCGACCTTGGTTGCCCGGCGGATAATGTCCATGTGGCCGTTGGTGATCGGATCGAACGTGCCGGGATAAACGGCGACGCGGGTCCGGGTCATGCGTCGCCGCCGTCTTCCGCGGGCCGTTCCGTCGCGTCCGGCGCCTCCGCACTTTCGCCGCCGTCTGGCGCGGTGTCATCGTCCGATGCGCCGGCGGCGACGTCCGCGGCGGCGACGACTTTCTCGTCTTCCTCGGTATGGAACAGGGTTACGCCCTGGGTGTTGCGGCCGGCGATGCGAATTCCATCGACCGGCATGCGAATGATGCGGCCGCGATCCGACATCATCACGACCTGGTCGTCATCCTCGACCGGAAACGAAGCGACGACCGGCCCGTTGCGAGGGCTGGTTTCGATATTCATGATGCCGCGCCCGCCGCGCCCGATCGTGCGGTACTCGAACGCCGATGTGCGCTTGCCGTATCCGTTCTCGGTGACGCTCAGCAGAAACTGCTCCGCCGACGCCAACCCGGCCATCGCCGGATCGTCCAGCCGGGCGGCAAGTTCGGTGTCGCGGGCGCGGTCGTCGTCGCGTCCCTCGGTTTCGGCGTGCTGGAGCCGGCGGCGCGCGCCGACCGCACGCAAGTACGCGTCACGGGTTTCGACATCCAGGTCGATATGGCGCAGCAGCGTCAGCGAGATCACCTCGTCATCCTTGCCGAGCTTCATGCCGCGCACGCCGGCCGACGAACGGCCCTTGAACAGCCGCACGTCGCCGACCGGGAAACGAATGCATTTGCCGCTGCGCGCCGCCAGCAGCGCGTCGTCGGAGGCGGCGCAGGGCCGCACGCCGATCAGGCGGTCGCCGTCGCCCAGACCGATAGCGATCTTGCCGACCGACTGGATGCGCTCGAAGTCGGCCAGGGCGTTGCGACGAACATTCCCCTGCGCCGTCGCAAACATCAGGAACACTTCGCCTTCGGCGCTGTCGGTCTCGCTGGGCCACGGCATCACCGTCGTCACCACCTCGCCTTCGCCCAGGGGCAACAGGTTCACCATCGCCTTGCCATGGCCGGTGGGGCTGGCCGCCGGCAGGCGGTAGACCTTGGTCTTGTAGACCTTGCCGACCGACGAAAAGAACAGGATTTCGGCGTGGGTGCTGGCGATGAACAGTTCCGAGACAAAGTCCGCTTCGCGCGTCGCCATTCCGGTCCGGCCCTTGCCGCCCCGGCGCTGGGCGCGATAGATCGACAGTGGCGTGCGTTTGATGTAGCCCGAATTGGTCACCGTCACGACCATGTCTTCGCGCTCGATAAGGTCCTCGTCCTCCGCCGCCTCGATCGAGGCACCAATCTCGGTGCGGCGCGGGTCGGCGAATTCGGCCCTGACCTCTTCCAGTTCGCCGCGCAACACTTCGGTCAGACGTTCGCGGCTGGAAAGAATCTCCAGATGGCCGCGAATCTTGTCGGCCAGGTCCTGGAGTTCGTTTTCGATCTTGTCGCGTTCGAGCGCGGTCAGCCGTTGCAGCCGCAAATCCAGAATGGCGCGGGCCTGCAACTCGTTCAGGCGATAGGTGCCGTCGGCGGCCACCTGTCCGGCCGGGTCGTCGATCAGCTGCAACAGCGGCACCACATCGCCGGCATTCCAGTCGCGGGTCATCAGCTTCAACCGCGCTTCGGCCGGGTCCGGTGACGAACGGATCAGCTTGACGACTTCGTCGATGTTGGCGACGGCGATCGCCAACCCGACCAGGGTCTGGGCCCGCTCCCGCGCCTTGTCGAGCAAGTGCCGGGTGCGGCGGGTGATGACAACTTCGCGGAAGGCGATGAACGCCGCGATGCACTGTCGCAGATCCAGAACGCCGGGCCGCCCCTCGTGCAGGGCGACCATGTTGATTCCGAAGTTCTGTTGCAGCGGCGAATAGCGATACAACTGGTTCAGCACGATTTCCGGCGTCGCGTCGCGACGCACCTCGATCACCACGCGAACGCCTTCGCGGTTCGACTCGTCGCGCAATTCGGAGATGCCCTCGATCTTCTTGTCGCGCGCGGCGTGGGCGATCGTCTCGATCATGCGCGCCTTGTTCACCTGGTACGGCACGTCGTCGATGATGATCGCGGTGCGGTCCTTGCCGAATTCCTCGAAATGGGTGCGGCCGCGAATCGTCACCGAGCCGCGGCCGGTGTGATACGCGCTCCGCGCCCCGGCGTTGCCCAACAGAATACCGCCGGTCGGAAAGTCCGGGCCGGGCACGAACTCCATCAATTCGTCGATCGTGATGCCGGGGTTACCCAGATAGGCAATGCAGGCGTCCAGCACCTCGCCCAGGTTGTGGGTCGGGATATTTGTCGCCATGCCGACGGCGATGCCGCCCGCGCCATTGACCAGCAGGTTCGGAAAGCGGGCCGGCACCACGGTCGGCTCGTGTTCCGACTCGTCGTAGTTGGGCTGGAAATCGACCGTGCCCAGGTCGATGTCGGCAAGCAGCGCCTCGCCGGCGCGGTCCATGCGAACCTCGGTGTAGCGCTGGGCCGCCGGCGGGTCGCCGTCCATCGACCCGAAGTTGCCCTGCCCGTCCAGCAACGGCAGCCGCATCGAAAAGTCCTGGGTCATGCGGACCAAGGCGTCGTAGACCGCCTGTTCGCCGTGCGGGTGATACTTGCCGATGATGTCGCCGACGACGCGGGCTGACTTGCGGTATTGCTTGTCCGAGGTGTAGCCGCCCTCTTTCATCCCGAACAGAATGCGGCGATGCACCGGCTTCAGGCCGTCGCGGATGTCCGGCAGCGCCCGGGCGACGATCACGCTCATCGCGTAATCGAGGTACGAGCGCCGCATCTCCTCGACGATGCTGATCGGCGCGACGTCGCGGGCGGGCGGCGGGGCGGTGTCGTCGGTCAAGGGCAGGGGTGCTCGGGTTGCGGAAGCGGCCGGGACGCCCCGAAATATGGGCGACCCACTCGCTCGATACTACCAGATTTGGCCCATCGCGAAAACGTTCCGGCCGTTGCGGCGGCAGCCCCGCCCGGCCCGGACGCAGGCGTGACCGATTCCCGGAACGCCCGGAATCCCCTTGCCGCAGGCGGTTCCGTGGGCTACCACCACCAAAAGTAAGGCCCAGTATCCTCGTATGAAGCGGTCCCTCCTTACAGCTGCGATCCTGTTCGCACTGGCGGCGTTCCCGGCCCGGGCGGACGACGACGCGGACCGCGCGCGGGTGCTGTCGCCGGCGGCGCTGGCGGCGGTTTTGGAGGGCTATGCGGCCTACCAGGCCGGGGAACATGCGGCGGCGGTCGCGGCATGGGAGCCGGTGGTGCGAAACGCGCCGCATCGCGCCCAATACCTGTATGCGCGGATCAGGGCCGACGGTGCCGGCTCCGCGCCGGACCCCGCCGCCGCCGCCGAAGCGCTCGCCGATGCTGCGGCCCACGGCCATGCCGAGGGGCAGTATCTGCTGGGCCTCGCGTTATGGTCGGCGGGCGACGCCGAATCCGGCATCGAATGGCTGCATGCCGCAGCCAACCAGAACTGGGCCGAGGCCCACTATGCGCTGGGGCAATTGTTCGAGGCCGGCGACGGCGTCGACCAGGACCCTGTCGAGGCCTTGGTTCGCTACGGTCTGGCCATTCACTTTGGCCACCCGCTGGCGATTGCGCGCTTCGAGCAACTGACCGCCCGACTGGACCCGGACCAGATCGCCGCCGGCAACGCCCGCATCGCCGCCGCGACCGCGCCGTAGACCTCGGAATTCAGTTCAGGTTCCCGCAGGAACCGATTGGTCTAGAACGGGATTTCGTCGTCCAGATCGCCGCCGCCCGACGATCCGCCCGAGGGTGCGCCGCCCGAGGATCCGCCGCCGAAGTCGTCGCCGCCCTGCCCGCCATAGTCGCCGCCGCCGCTGCCGCTGCGGCCATCGAGCATCGTCAGCTCGCCGCGGTACCTCTGCAGCACGACCTCGGTCGAGTATTTGTCGGCGCCCGACTGGTCCTGCCATTTGCGGGTCTGCAACTGGCCCTCGATGTACACCTTCGAGCCCTTCTTCAGGTACTGCTCGGCGATCTTGACCAGGTTTTCGTTGAAGATCGCCACCCGGTGCCACTCGACCTTTTCCCGGCGTTCGCCGGTGGCCTTGTCGCGCCAGGTTTCGTTGGTGGCGAGCCGCAGGTTGGCGATCGCGGTGCCGTCCTGGGTATGGCGGATTTCGGGGTCCGCCCCCAGATTGCCGATCAGGATGACCTTGTTGACGCTGCCTGCCATGGGTGCCTCGAAGGGTTAGGGGCCTGAAACCGGGGCGGCGGACGCCCCCCGCGCCGCGCCCGGACCGTGGTCCGCGGCCAACCTACCGGCCCCGGGGCGGATTCGCAATTGGCCCGGACGATCCCGTACAATGGAGCGTTTTGGCAGGGTTCCGGGCGTGATGCAGACCATCCACATTCGCGGCGCGCGCGAACACAACCTGAAAAATCTGGAGATTTCGATCCCGCGCGACCGGTTGGTGGTCATCACCGGCCTGTCGGGTTCGGGCAAGTCGACTCTGGCGTTCGACACGATCTACGCCGAGGGCCAGCGCCGCTACGTCGAAAGCCTCTCGGCCTACGCCCGCCAGTTTCTCGAGCTGATGCAGAAGCCGGACG
>JAQBXG010000074.1 GCA_027625125.1 Pseudomonadota bacterium | reverse complement strand
GTGCGGCTGGCGGCGGACCGCCGCGAGCCGCGCCTGCACGCCGAACTTGTCAACAATGTCCATCTCGTCGCGTTCGAGCCGGGGCGCATCGAATTCCGGCCCAATGCCCACGCGCCGCGCGATCTCGCCAGCAGCCTGCGCGAGAAACTGGCGCAATGGACCGGCCGGAGCTGGGCCGTGGTCGTATCCGCCTCCGGTGGCGCGCCGACGTTTGCCGAGGCCGCCGAGGCGGAACGCGCCGGGCGTCTCGCCGCGGCGGCGGACGATGCCACCGTGCGCGCGGTGCTGGATGCGTTCCCGGGCGCGGCCATCCGCGAGGTGCGCGAAATCGCCACCGACCCGCAATTGCGCGCGGATTCCGAACCAGGAGACGACGAATGATCGGCATCGGCCAGATGATGAAACAGGCCCGCGAGATGCAGACCCGCATGGCCGAGGTCCAGGAGCGCATCGCCGCGACCGAGGCCACCGGCGCGGCCGGCGGCGGGCTGGTCGAGGTCACGATGTCCGGCAAGGGCGAAGTGCGCCGGGTGCGGATCGATCCGTCGCTGCTGGCGGCCGACGAACGGGCGGTTCTGGAAGACCTGATCGCCGCCGCCCACAACGACGCGCGGGCAAAGGTCGATGAAACGGTGCGGCAGATGATGGCCGAAGTGACCGGCGGCCTGGGGCTGCCGCCCGGTCTCGACATCCCCGGCCTCACCTAGGTGTCTGGCCTGATCACCGGCGAACTCGAACGCCTGGTGCAGCTGCTAGCGCGCCTGCCGGGCCTCGGCCCGCGTTCGGCGCGCCGGGCGGCGCTGTTCCTGGTCAAACGGCGCGAAAGCCTGCTGGCGCCGCTGGCCGAGGCGCTGACCCGCGCCGCCGCCTCGGTCCGTCCGTGTTCGCTGTGCGGCAATCTCGATGCCGACGACCCCTGCGGTGTCTGCCGCGACACCCGCCGCGATCCGGCGCTGATCTGCGTCGTCGAGGATGTCGCCGACCTATGGGCGCTGGAACGGTCGGGCGCGTTTCGGGGCCGGTACCACGTGTTGGGGGGCACCCTGTCGGCGCTGGACGGCGTCGGCCCCGAAGACCTCAACATCGATTCCCTCGCCGCGCGGGTGCGGTCGGCGGGCGTCACCGAAGTCATTCTGGCGACCAACGCCACCGTCGACGGCCAGACCACCGCCCACTACGTCGCCGACACCCTGCGGGACTCGGGCGTGCTGATCTCGCAGCTCGCCCACGGCATGCCGATGGGCGGCGAACTGGACTACCTCGACGAAGGCACGCTGGGCTGGGCGCTCAAGTCCCGGCAGCCGCTGCCGTGAACCGGCCCCGGGCGGTGATGGCCTGGTCCTCCGGCAAGGATTCGGCCTGGGCGTACCACACCGCGCAACAGGCGGGCGAATACGAAATCACCGCGCTATTGACCACCGTCACGGCGGACCATGACCGCGTGTCGATGCACGGCGTGCGGACATCGCTGCTGGCCGCCCAGGCGGCGGCGGTCGGGCTGCCGCTGGTGCGGGTCGACATCCCGGCCGACTGTACGGACGACATGTATGCCGAACGCATGGAGGCCGCCCATGCGGACCTGCGCGGTGACGGCGTGCGCCATGTGATCTTCGGCGACCTGTACCTCGAAGGCATCCGCGACTACCGCACCGAGCGCCTGGCCCGCGCCGGCATGGCGCCGGTATTTCCGCTGTGGCGGCGCGAACCCCGCCATCTCGCGACGGAAATGATCGACGGCGGCCTGCGGGCGATCCTCACCTGCGTCGATCCCCGCGCCATCGATGCGTCGTTCGCGGGCCGCGCGTTCGACGCCGGCCTGCTCGCCGATCTGCCCGCCGGTTGCGATCCCTGCGGCGAAAACGGCGAGTTCCATACGGTGGTGACGGCGGGGCCGATGTTCTCCGGCCCGATCCCGGTGCGCTCGGGCGCGGTGGTAGAACGCGACGGCTTCTTTTTTGCCGATGTCATGGGTGTCGGCGACTAGGTTCCGCGAATGCCGACCGGCGGCTCCGGTTCCCTGTCGGGTCCGGGTCCTTCCACCTCGTCCACCGCCGACAGATCGACCTCGCGGATCTTTTCGCCGCGGCTGGTGATCTTGTCCGCCGACGTGCGGATCTGGCGGATGTCCTTGTCGGCCAATTCGAAATGGCCCGCCAGCTTGCCCACCCGGTCGTCCAGTCGGCGCACGTCCGCCAACAGCCGGATGATTTCGTCGCGAATGAACTCGGCCTGCTCCCGCATCCGCACGTCGCGCAAAATCGCCCGCACCGTATTCAACGTCGCCATCAACGTCGTCGGCGATACGATCCAGACCCGGCGCCGATACGAATCCTCGACGGCGGCGGGAAAATTGGCGTGCAGCTCCGCGTACACCGCCTCCGACGGCAGAAACAACAGCGCCGACTCCGCCGTCTCGCCGGGGACGATGTATTTCTCGGCGATGTCGGCGATGTGGCTCACGACGTCGCGGGAAAACGCCCGGCCCGCCTGCACCCGCGCGGCGTCGTCCTTTGCCTCGCGCAACTGGCGATAGCTTTCCAGCGGGAACTTGGCGTCGATGGCGATCGGCCCCGGCGGGTTCGGCAGCACGATCATGCAGTCGGCGCGCTTGCCGCTCGAAAAGGTATGCTGGAAGCGATAGGCCGAAGGCGGCAGCGCGGCCTTGACCAGGTCCTGCAACTGCACTTCCCCGAATGCGCCGCGGGCCTGCTTGTTCGACAGCACGTCCTGTAGTCCGACCACCTGCGAACTCAGTTCCGTCAGCCGCTTTTGGGCCTCGTCGATCACCGCCAGCCGGCCGCGGATTTCGTTGATCGTCGAATCGGATCGTTGCAGGCCGTCGCCGACGCGAACCGCCACCTCGTCCAGGCGCTCCTTGACGGTGCCGTGGATCGCGTTCTGGGCGTCGGCGAACCGGCGCACCTCGTTGCCCAGCGCGCCCAGCCGCGTGACCAGAAACACGACCAGCGCCAACAGCACGACAAGCCCCCCGGCCCCGGCGCCCCAAATCAACTGCGGATCAATGTCCATGGGCCAAACCTAGCATCGAATTGACCCCGGCGGCGGCGGCGGCTACCACTCGGCGGACTCTCGCGGCACTGGGGGCGGCCATGCGGATACAACAGTCGATCCGGACCAAGCTCGAACAGGCGTACGCGCCGCTGCGGCTCGAAATCGAAGACCAGTCGGCGCGCCACGCGGGTCACGCCGGCGCCCACCCGGAGGGCGAATCCCACTTTCATGTCGCGCTGGTGTCCGCCACATTCGCCGGCAAGTCCCGTCCCGAACGGCACCGAATGATTCACAAGACCCTGGCCGACGAACTGGCGGACCGGGTGCACGCGCTGTCCCTCACGCTGCTCGCGCCCGGCGAGGACCCCAGGACGTAGCACAACCTCGAGTGGTACATGGCCCGGTACCTGTGCTACCATCGTATGCGGGATGAATCCTTGGGACAGGGGGTAGTCGTGGCCGGATCGGAACTGGTCGTCCGCAATGTGCGCATTGCTGGCCGGCGCACCTCGGTGCGTCTGGAACAGGAAATGTGGGACGCGCTGCACGAAATCAGCGCGCGGGAGCGAACGTCGATCCACGACCTGTGCGCGCAGGTGTTCGCCGCGCCGCGCCCGGGCGGGTTCACGTCGGCGCTGCGGGTCTACATCATGGCGTACTTCCGCTTCGCCAGCCGTTACGCGAGCAGCACCGCCAGAAGGACCGGCAGCACCGCGAACGCGGCGGCGGTGGAAAGGGCGACGGCGCCGGCGACGTCTGCGGGCGAGGCGTCGAATCTTTCCGCCAGCAGATAGCTGAACACCGCCGCCGGCATCGCCGCATCCAGAATCAGGACGCCGCGCGCCGTGCCGGACAGGCCAAGCGCGGCGGCCAATCCGAATCCGACCGCGATGCCGATGCCCAGCCGCAAGACCGCCAGAATCGATCCGCGGGCGATGTTGGCCGGCCGGATTCGCGCCAGCGACACGCCCAGCGTCAGCAGCAGCAGCGGGATCGTCAGGTTGCCCAACATCGACGTGGTATTCGCGACCCACGACCACGGCGTCATGCCCGCCGCCTGCATCGCCACCGCCGCCGCCGCCGCATAGACCAGCGGCGCCCGCAACACCGCCGAGGCGCGAAACCTTCCCGACAGCACCCAGATGCCCAGCGTGTAATGCATCAGCGACGCGACGGTGAAGAACACGACCGCCAACGCCAGCCCGTCGGGGCCGAACGCAAACAGGCACAACGGCAACCCCATGTTGCCGAGGTTCGGGTACATCAGCGTGTTAACGAAATCGCGCACCGGCAGCCGCAGCGCCATCAACGCCGCCGCCCCGAACAGGCCGAACAGCGCCAGCGCCAGGGCCGCGGCGCCGGCGAACCGCCACGCCTCGTCCAGCACCACCAGTTCCGACAACGTCGAAAACACCAGCGCCGGCGCGCCGACATAGAAAACCAGATTGGTTACGAACGCCGTATCGAACGGACGCCCCAACCGGTCCCACAGCGCGCCGCCGCCGACGACGATTGCCACCGGGGCGATGATCGCCGCGATCTGGGCGATCAAGCGAAGGTCTTCGGCGGAATCACGCGGCGGTCTCCCGCGCCGGCGGCGTGACGCGCAGCGCGGTGATCTGGTTCCGCTGCCGCCGCAGCACCTCGAAACGGAATCCGAAAAACGTAAAGGCCTGGCCGACGCGGGGGATGACCTGCGCTTCGTGCAACACCAGCCCGGCCAGCGTCGATGCTTCGTCGTCCGGCAGGTCCCAGTCAAATCTTCGGTTCAGATCGCGGATCGTCGTCGTGCCGTCGATGACGAAACTGCCGTCCGGCTGGGGCCGCACGCCGGTCGAGGCGATATCGTGCTCGTCGGAAATATCGCCGACGATTTCTTCCAGGATGTCCTCCAGCGTGACCAGACCGCGCAACGCGCCGTATTCATCCACCACCAGCGCGAAATGCGACTTCCGCCGCCGAAAGGCATTCAATTGCGCGCGAAGATTCGTCGTGTCGGGAACGAACCACGGCTCCAGCGCCACGGTGCTGATGTCCAGTTCGTCAAGGTCGCCCTTGTGCGCCGTCACTGCCCGCAGCACGTCCTTTGCATGCAGGATGCCGATGATGTTTTCCGGATCGTCCTTCCAGATCGGAATGCGGGTGAACGGACTCGACAGCGCGTCGGCAACGATCTTTTCGGTCGGTTGGGCGGCATCGATCAGAAACATATTCTTGCGATGCACCATGATCTCCGACACTTCGACATTCACCAGATCAAGGATGCCGCCCAGCATGTCCTCTTCACCGCGAAACCCGCCCGCCTCGTGGACATACAAATCGATTGCGCCGCGAATCTCCTCCTCCGCCGCCGCGCGGCTCTTGCCCCGCTGCACGCGGGAAATCTGCAACAGCACGCGCACCAGCGCCTGGATGAACATGCTGACCGGACCCAGCAGGACCACCAGCGTGCGGATGAACGGCGCCAGCGCCAGGGCCGTGCGGTCGGCGTTCAGCAGCGCATAGGTCTTCGGCAGAATCTCGGAAAAGATCAGCACCAGCAACGTCATGACGATGGTGGCATAGGCGACGCCGGCCTCGCCCGCCCACTGAATCATCACGCTGGTCGCCAGCGCCGAGGCCAGAATGTTGACCAGGTTGTTGCCGAGCAGGATCGTGCCCAGCAGGCGCTCGCGCCGCTCGTTCAGCGCGCTGACGATTCCGGCGCGGCGATTGCCCTTGTTCTTCAGGTGATGCATGCGCGCCTGGCTGGCGGTCGTCAATGCGGTCTCCGACCCGGAAAAGACCGCCGACAACAACAGCAGCACGACGATCGCCGCCAGGATGATCCCCGTCGCCAGCGTCACGCCGCCGCCTCCGCCTCCAACACGCCCAATACGTCGGCCTCGGCGACGTCGCGACTCAGGAACGCCTGGCCGATGCGCCGGGGCAGCACAAACGTCATCGTGCCGTCGCGCACTTTCTTGTCCTGTCCCATATGGTGCAGCAGCCGCACCGGATCCCATTCCGCGACCGCCGGCAGCCCGGCCGGCAGCCCCACCAAACGCAAATGCCGTCGCACGCGGGCGGCGTCCTCGGGTGGACAGGCGCCGATCCGCACCGCCAGGTCGAACGCCAGCCCGATGCCCGCGGCCACCGCCTCGCCGTGCAGCAGACGGCCGTCATACCCAAGCTCCGCCTCCAGCGCGTGTCCGAGCGTATGGCCCAGGTTCAGCAGTGCGCGGCGGCCCGCCTCGCGCTCGTCGCCGGCGACGATCTCCGCCTTGGCCCTGGCGCTGGCCAGCACCGCATAGCTGCGCGCCGCCGCATCGCCGGCGATCAGCTTGGGCCCGTTCGCTTCCAGCCAGTCGAACAGGGCCGCATCGCCCAGCAATCCGTATTTGACCACCTCGGCATAGCCGGCCAGCAGTTCGCGCGGCGGCAGCGTGGCCAGTGCGGAAATATCCGCCAGCACGCGGCGCGGCTGGTGAAACGCGCCGACCAGATTCTTGCCGTGGCGCGTGTTGATGCCGGTCTTGCCGCCGATCGCGGCGTCCACCTGGGCCAGCAGCGTCGTCGGAATCTGCACGACGCCGGTGCCACGCCGCAGGATGGCGGCGGCGAACCCGCACAGGTCGCCGACCACGCCGCCGCCCAGCGCACAGATTGTGTCGGTGCGCTCGATGCGCGCATCCAGCAATTCGTCCAGCACCCGTTCCAGTGTCGCAAATTCCTTGCTGGCCTCGCCGCCGGCGACGGTGATCACCGCCGCCTCGATCCCGGCCGCCTTCAGGCCGGTGCGCAGCGCCGGCAGATGCAATCCGGCCACCCGCGCATCGGTAACGACGGCGGTGCGCGGACGCGCGAAGATGTCCCGCAGATGTTCGGGGGCGGCGGCGATCAGGCCGGTGCCGACCACCACCTCATAGGCGCGGTCCCCCAGGGGCACCGTCACCGTGCCGAAGACGCTCATTGCCGGGCGCTATTCCTGGGATTCTCCTCCTCCAGGAATACCTGAAGCGCGTCATAGACCGAATCGACGACCGGATCGTGGGGGCCGTCGCCGGTCTCGACGGTGATCTGGGCCTTTTGATAGACCGGATAGCGTTCGTCGATCAGCCGCGCCAACGCCGTGCGCAGATCCCCCTCCTTGTCCAGCAGCGGGCGCGGCGTGCGGCTCTTTTCCAGCCGCGCGGCCAGCGTGTCCAGACTGGCGCGCAACCACACCGAAATGGCGCGGCTCCGGATCAATTCCCGCGTGCCTTCGTCCAGAAACGCGCCGCCGCCGGTTGCCATCACGTGCACCGGGCCGTCCAGCAGCCGCGCAATCACGCGGCGTTCGCCGTCGCGAAACGCTTCCTCGCCGTGGCGTTCGAAAATGTCGGCGATCGACGAACCGGCCGCCTGTTCGATTTCCGCATCGGCGTCGACGAACGGAACCCCCAGGCGGGCCGCCAGCCTGCGGCCGATGCTGGTCTTGCCGGCTCCCATCATGCCGACCAGCACCACCGTCCGGGGTGGCGCAAAGAAGCTTTCCGACGCCATCTACGCGGAGTCCATCCGCGCGCCCTGCCGTGGGTCTGCCGCTGTCGCCGCCGTCACCCGCCGTTGTCGGCGGCCCGAGGCATCGGTACACTGTCCCATCTTCGCCATATTCCAATCCTATCATACTGCATCGATGGGCCGGTCCCAATGGCGAAACTGGCCGATTCTCGCCAACCAGGTCATGACTCCCCCGTGTCGAGACTGTCCGTTGCCCTTTTCCTGTTCCTGTTGTTCGCCGTCGCCGGTGGCGCGGTGTTCCTGTTGACGTGGGATATCCCGGCGCCGCTTCAGGAAATGCGCCAGGTGGTGCCGAACGATCGTTTTCCCGCCTGACGGGACCGGCGCCGCCAACAGCAATGTTCCGGAACGACGCCCTTTTCGCCACCGCGCTCGCGGCCCTGGTGCTGTCGGCGGTTGCGTCGGCCCCGGCCCTCGCCCAGGCGCCGGGTCCAGTACCGCTGGTGCGGCCGGAACCGGCGGCGCCAGCGCCGCTTGCCGGCCCA
>JAQBXG010000073.1 GCA_027625125.1 Pseudomonadota bacterium | reverse complement strand
AAGGGAACGGGCGGCGCCGCACGGTTCCGCAGAGGTCACGCCAAGTGTTCGCAGGCGGCGGACGGCGCGGCAGACAATTGCCTGGCGCGTCCGGCCCCGTCGCGGAATCAGTCCGCAATAGCACCGGAATCGCCGGGCACCAAGAAGTTTTGCTGGTTCCCGGCCGAGTGGATGGCGGGGCGGAGGCGGGCGGCGGCGCTAGCGCTGGTCGATCGGGACATAGGGGCGTTGCGGCTCGCCGGTATACAACTGGCGCGGACGGCCGATCTTCTGCGACGGGTCGCCCATCATTTCGGCCCACTGGGCGCACCAGCCGACGGTGCGGGCGATTGCGAACAACACCGTGAACAGGCTTGGCGGTATGCCCATGGCCTGCAGAATGATGCCCGAATAGAAGTCGATGTTCGGGTACAGCCGGCGCTTGACGAAGTACTCGTCCTCGAGCGCGATGCGCTCCAGTTCCATCGCCAGGTCCAGCAGCTGGTCGTCGCGGATGCCCAGAGTCTCGAGTACTTCGTGGGCGCGGGTGCGCAATACGTTAGCCCGAGGGTCGAAGTTCTTGTAGACGCGGTGGCCGAATCCCATCAGCCGGAACGGATCGTCCTTGTCCTTGGCGCGGGCGATAAACTCCGGGATGCGGTCGCGCGAGCCGATTTCCCCGAGCATGCTCAGGACCGCTTCGTTGGCGCCACCGTGCGCCGGGCCCCACAGGCAGGCGATGCCGGCGGCAATGCAGGCGAAGGGGTTTGCCCCGGAAGATCCGGCCAGGCGGACCGTCGATGTAGATGCATTCTGTTCGTGGTCGGCGTGCAGGATGAAGATGTCGTCGATGGCCCGCGCCAGCACCGGGTTCACCACGTATTCCTCGGCCGGCACCGAGAACATCATGTGCAGGAAATTTTCGGCGTAGCCCAAGTCGTTGCGCGGATACACGAACGGCTGGCCGATGGAATACTTGTACGCCATCGCCGCGATCGTCGGAATCTTGGCGATCAGGCGAAGGGCGGCGATCATCCGCTCGCCGGAATCATAGATGTCGTGGTGGTCGTGATAGAACGCGCTCATCGCGCCGACGACGCCGACCATGATCGCCATCGGGTGCGCGTCGCGCCGGAAACCGCGGAACAGCTGCGTCAGCTGTTCGTGGATCATCGTATGGCCGGTGATGTTGTTGGTCAGTGCGTCAAGCTCGCGCTTGGTCGGCAGCTCCCCATACAGCAACAGGTGCGTGACTTCCATGAAGTTGCTGTGTTCCGCGAGTTCCTCGATGGGATAGCCCCGGTACAGCAACAGGCCCTGTTCGCCGTCGATGAACGTAATGCGCGATTCGCAACTGGCGGTCGACATGAAGGCGGGGTCGAATGTGAACATCCCCGTCTCCGCATACAGCTTGCGGATGTCGAACACTGTCGGCCCGACCGATCCGCGGTGCAGCGGCAACGTGAACGACTCGCCGGTGGCGTCAACCGTAAGGGTGACGGTTCCGGCAGATTCGCGCGTCGTGGTGGCCTTTGCAGCCATCGAGGATCCTTTGTCGATATGCAGGCAGTTTGCGCCCAGCGCGGGCACCGTCCGCAGTATACGGTCTGGGGCAAGCGCGAAAAAGGCCCCGGTTCCGATGCTTCCGGCGATCAGGCGGCGTCTGCCAGCCGCCCGAGCGCCTCTGCGGCGCCAAGGACTTGAAGAACCTCGAAGATTCCGGGCGATACGGCGCGCCCGGTCAGGGCCGCGCGCAGGGGCTGGGCGATCATTCCGAGCGGCAGACCTTCGTCATCCGCGAACGACCGCACGGTGGCTTCGACGGTATCACCTTGCCAGACTTCCAGTTCGCCGAGCCGGGACTTGAGGCGGGCCAGCAGCTCGCGGGCATCGGCATCCAGAATGCCGGATGCCATTTGGTCAAGTTCCAGCGGGCGATCAGCGACAAGAAAATGCGCGGCGTCAACAAGTTCGCGCAAGTCCTTGGCGCGCTTTTTCAGCTCCGGCAGCAGCGCCGTCACGCGGTTCCGGTGCTCCGGCGTCAATGGCCGGCCGGCCATGTGGCCAAGCCCCGGCGCGATCGCCGCATACAGCGCGTCGTCGCCGGTCCGCTGGATATACGTGCTGTTGAGGCTGCGCAGCTTTTCGAAATCAAACCGCGCCGGAGAACGGCCGACCGCCGCCAGGCTGAACCATTCGACCGCCTGTTCGGTCGAGAAAATCTCGTCGTCGCCGTGGGACCAGCCCAGGCGGGCAAGGTAGTTTCGCATCGCTGCGGGGAGGAACCCCATTTCGCGGTACTCCGCCGCCGCCATCGCGCCGTGGCGCTTTGACAGCTTCGCACCGTCGGGACCGTGAATCAGCGGGATGTGGGCGAATGCCGGCGGGGTCCATCCCAGGGCTTCGTACAGCTGAAGCTGCCGGGCGGCATTGGTCAGATGATCGACGCCGCGCACGACATGGGTCACCTTCATGTCGTGGTCGTCGGCGACGACCGCCAGCATGTAGGTGGGGGTGCCGTCGCTGCGGAGCAGCACCAGGTCGTCGAGCTGCGCCGCCGGAATGCGGACTTCGCCCTGCACGTGATCGTCGATGACGACATCATCGCCATCCGGCGAGCGGAATCGCACCACCGGATCGATTCCGGCCGGAATGTCGGTGCGGTCGCGGCATCGCCCGTCATAGCGAAGCGCGCCGCCTTCGCCCTTGGCGGCTTCGCGCATTGCGGCAAGTTCCTCGGGTGTGCAATAGCAACGAAACGCGCGTCCCCGTGCAAGCAGGTCGTCGGCCAGTTGCCGGTGGCGGGCGGCGTTGGCGGACTGGAAGACCACATCGCCGTCCCAATCCAGTTCCAGCCATCTGAGGCCGGCGAAAATCGCCTCGACCGCTTCCGGCGTCGAACGGGTGCGGTCGGTATCCTCGATCCTGAGCCGGAACTGTCCACCGCCGTGGCGCGCCAGCAGCCAATTGAACAGCGCCGTGCGCGCCCCGCCAATATGCAAGAAGCCGGTCGGGGACGGCGCGAATCGGGTGACGACGGTCATGTTTGGTGGGTGGGCCTATGCAGTGGGACGACTGGCAACCATCGCCGCGGCGACCTCGCTGAGCTTGCCGGTGTCAATGTCGTAGACGAAGCCGTATATCGGAATTCGGGCCGGCACCAGCGGGTGGTTGCGAATACGCGCGACATCGTCGGTGACGCTTTGCTCTAGATCGGCAAACGTCAGCCAGTCGATGTCGTCGCCATGGGTGCTGCCGCCGCCGCCGTGGTCGTGCCAGCCCGCGTCGTCGCGCCAGGCCGGCTCCAGACTGCTGCGCAGCAACGCGCGCATCTCCTCGTCGGTAAAGGTCATCATGCCGCATCGGGTGTGATGGATGACGAACCACTCCCGGGTTCCCAACATCTTGTAGGAGATGACCAGCGAGCGAATGGCGTCGTCGCTGGCGCGGCCGCCGGCGTTGCGGATCACGTGGGTGTCGCCGACAGACAGCCCGAGCAGGCGGAGCGGGACGATGCGATGGTCCATGCAGGTCAGAATCGCGGCGTTCCGCGCCGGAAGATTTGGCAAATTCCTGTTGCCGTGGGTTGCAGCCCAGGCGGCGTTGCCGGCGGCGATGTCGTCCAGGAGTCCCATGACTCGCGATCCTCCTGTCAAGGCAGGCGCACAGGGGGCCATTCTAGCGGCCCGCCGCCGGAGGGAAAACCCGCCGATGCTTTTCCGCCGACGACCGCCGCAGTACGATTGGTTGTCCGCGCTGTGACGCCATGGCGGCCATGACGAACTTGACGTTGGATGCCTCGCGACGGCGGTGGGCCGGAACCGCCGCTGAGGCGTTCGCCGCGGAACGGGATCGCTGGGCGCTTTGGATTCCGGTTGCGATGGCCGCCGGCATTGCCGTGTATTTTTCGCTTCCCCACGAGCCGCCGCTGTGGGCGGGCGTCCTCGGGATGTCCGCCGCCACCGTCGCAGCGGCGCTGTTGCGGAACCGCACCGCCGCTTTCGTGGCGGCTGTTGCGGTCGCCGCGATGGCGACGGGGTTCGCCGCCGCCGAGTGGCGAGCGCGCAGCGTGGCGGCGCCGGTAATCGAGCGCGAATTGGGGCCGGTTTCGGTGACGGCGCGGGTCACGGTCGTCGAACAGCGGCCATCGGACCGCCGGTTGACGCTGACCGACCTGGAATTGCCGGGCCTGATGCCGGACCAGGTGCCGGAAACCGTGCGTCTTGTCGTGCGGGCGCGGGACGGCGCGGTGAAACCGGGCGACCGTGTGCGGCTGCGCGCGGTGCTGCTGCCGCCGTCGCCGCCGGTGGCGCCGGGGGCGTTCGACTTCGCCCGCCAGGCGTGGTTTCAGAGGCTGGGCGGAGTCGGCTATGCGGTCAGCGCGCCGGAGGTGGTCGTCGCCGCGGCTCCCGGCGCGTTTGCGGCAGGGATGGATTCACTGCGTCACGGGATTTCGGAGCGCATTACTTCGCGCCTGCCGGGGCAGCCGGGGGCGGTGGCGGCGGCGCTGATGACCGGCGACCGCGGCGGCATCGACGACGAAGCCTGGGCGTCGCTGCGCGATTCGGGGCTCGCACATTTGCTGGCGATCTCGGGGCTGCATGTCGGCCTGGTGGCCGGAATTCTGTTTGCGGCGCTGCGCGCCGCGCTGGCGGCGTGGGAATCCGTGGCGCTGCGGTTTCCGATCAAGAAGTGGGCGGCGGCGGCGGGCATGGCCGGGGCGCTGGGGTATCTTGCGTTGACCGGCGGGACGATTCCGACCCAGCGGGCGGTGTTGATGCTGGGGTTCGTGCTGCTGGCGGTGATGCTGGACCGGCGGCCGATTTCGATGCGCCTGGTGGCCTGGGCGGCGGCGGCCGTGCTGCTGGTCGCGCCGGACAGCCTGTTGGGACCGAGCTTCCAGATGTCGTTCGCGGCGGTCGTGGCTTTGGTCGCCGCCTATGAACTGTTGCGGGAGCCGTTCGGACGGTGGCGGCGCGGCGGAATCTCCCTTCGCCGCCGGATTGCTGCTGTACGCCGCCGGCGTCGTCGTGACGACCGTGGTCGCCGGTCTGGCGACGACGCCGTTTGCGCTCTACCACTTCAACCGAGTCGCGGCGTACAGCGTGGCGGCGAACGTCCTGGCGGTGCCGGTCGCGGCGATGTGGATCATGCCGTGGGCGATGCTGGCCTATGCCCTGATGCCCCTGGGCCTCGAAGGTCTGGCGTTGGCGCCGATGGGATGGGGAATCTCGTTCGTCCTGGCAGTCGCTCGCACGGTCGCGGCATGGCCCGGGGCGGCGTATACGCTGCCAATGCTGCCGATGGCCGGGCTGGCGCTGGTCAGTCTGGGCGGCCTTTGGATGTGCCTGTGGCGGCGCCGCTGGCGGCTGGCGGGACTGCCGCTGATCTTCTTGGGCCTGGCCTCGACCGGCACGGTGCCGCCGCCCGACGTGCTGGTCAGCGACGACGGAACCTATTTTGCGGTGCGGCGCGCTGACGGCGGACTGTGGGCGACGTCGATCCGCAGCAACTACACGGTGGATTCGTGGCTGCGGCGCGACGGACTGGACCTGGCCGGACGGTGGCCAAAGCCGGGTGCGGCGACGGCGGACGGGGTGCTGCGGTGCGACTCCGGCGGGTGTGTGTACCGGGCGGGGGTCGTGACGGTGGCTCTGGCGGAAACCGAGGACGCGTTGGCAGAGGATTGCCGCGAGGCCGACGCGGTCGTCGCCGTGGTGGCCGTGTTCATCCCTTGCGCCGCAGGTGTGGTGGTCGACCGTCTTGACCTGTGGCGGCAGGGGGCGCACGCGATCTGGATCACGCCGGCTGGCGTGCGGGTCGACTCGGTGTCCGAACGGCGCGGGAACCGGCCCTGGGTGCTGCCGCGCCATCGCCGCTCCGAATGACGACCGTGAACATGGAAGTTTGCTGCCCGGCGGTTTACGGTGCAGGACCGCAACGCGGTCGGGGACCGGAGAGAGGTAGGGAACGGATGAAACGCGCCGCTTCGATGGGCTTGGGTATGCTGTTGCTGCCGCTTTTGGCACTGGGCGCGCCGGCGGCTGCGCAGGACGATCTGGTGGGATACCAGACCGCATACGACTATCAGCTAACGTCGATCGACGCCCAGGTCGGCTATACGACCGGCATGATCGACATGTTCTTGATTTTCATGTCTTTATATGACGACGAGGACGGCTTGGACACGGTCATCGCCTGCCTGGGCGAGCGCTCGCAGACCGATGTGTCGATCCTGTACGACACCTTTTTGGCGGCGAATCCGGAAATGGTCGAATTTGCGGGCGCCGAGGTGTTCATGCTGATGATGTTTCAGGAGTGTTTCTTCGACCAAGCCCCGCTGGCGGCGCCGCCAGCCGGGGGGCTGCGCCGTCTGGGTCGTCCCTGAACCGGCTGCCGATTTGGGCCTTTTTGTTTCGGCTACCGGGAGCAGGCTGGCCGCGCCGTTGCGATACCGTCGGTAGCGAGCACATGTATGAACGAAATTCTGTTTTTCGGATTTCTGGTCCTGGCGCTCGGTGCAGCGGCCATCGCCGGGTTCTTTGTCGTTCTGGCGCTGGGGGTGTTCATGGGCCAACGCCGCAAACGGCGGGCCGAGGCGGATTCCAAGGCAGGCGAGGAATAACGTCGGCGCGGGAATCGGGCGAGGCGTGGTGTCAATTGCGCGGCGTTGCCCGGAGATCCTTGCATTCAAACGGGTCGGCGTGAATGTCGGCCAGCGCCGCGCCGCCGAGATAGCACGCGGTGCGCGCCGTATGCACCATCGGTGGATTGCCGCACAGAAACACCCGCCAGTTCCGAAGCTGTGGCTGGTCCGCCAGCGCGGCGGCGTCCGCCCTGGCGGCGCGCACGCCCGGCGGCGGTTTGTCGCCGGACACACAAGGGACGTACCGGAAATTGGCGAATTCCGCTTCCAGGCCGTGCAAACGCTTGCCGAGGTACAGCCCGGCGGCCCGGCGGCTGCCGTGATACAGGCGCACATCGCCGCTGTGGCCGCTGTGGAGCGCGTCCTCGGCGATGCCGAGCAGCGGCGCCAGCCCGGTGCCGGATCCGACCAGCAGCATCGGCTGTTCCGGCCGGCCCGGCACATAGAAGCTGCCGCCGTTCGGACCCTGGAGATCGATCGTTTCTCCTTCGAGCGCAGTGTCGAAAATCCAGTTGCTCATCGCGCCGTTCCGCAGGCGCCGCACGTGCATCTCAAGCTCTGCGCTGCGATGCGGCACACTCGCCAGCGAATAACTTCGGATCAAGCCGTCACCGCGGCGAAGATTGATGAACTGGCCCGCGTGGTAATACAGCGGCGTCGCCGGCTGCAGGCGCACGCGGCAGATGTCGGGTGCAAGCAGTTCTCGGCTGCGAATCACCGCTCGTCCGTACACATCGGCATCGAGGGGCAGGGCGACGGCCAGATCCGACTCCGTTACCGCCACGCAGGGCAGGAAATAGTTCTGCGCCCGCAGCGTTTCCTTGATCCCGTTCTGGGCGGCGGCAGGCAGTCGGCCTTCGACGCCCCGCATCATGCAGGAAAGGCAAATGCCGTTCTTGCATGAATACGGAACATCGTTGCCCGCGGAAAGCAGGGCATCGAGGACGGTCTGGCCGGACGCGACCGGTATGCCGGTACCGTTGAACCGGATCCGGGGCATGTGACGCGAGCTAGCGGTTGAGCACGTCGTTGCGGGTGCCGGCCGCGATGCCCATGACTTCGGCGGACAGTTCGTCAGGAACTGCAAGTTCTTCGAGCGTTGCCTGCAGGTGGCCAGCGACCGCGTCGAAGTGCGAGTCGTTCAGGCCATCTTTGACCAGGCGCGCGTGCGCGGTGCGGAGGTCGGCGCCGGTGTATTCGTTCGGGCCGCCAAACGCCATGGCCAGAAACGCCTTTTGCTTTGCGCGCTGCCGTTCCATGTCGGTTGAATTGAAGAACATGCTGATTGTGTTGTCGCCGAGAACGCGGCGATAGAAAATATCGACGGCGGCTTCGACCGCCGCATCGCCGCCGATCCGGGAATACAGGGATTCGGACATTCGCAATTCCTTGTCTGAGGTGGGAAGACGAAGCTTCCCGCGTGTGTCCGGATCCAAAAAAAATGGGGCCGGTCCCACGCATGGGCCAACCCCCCCGTAGTACGGATGCTCCGGACGCCTTCAGGCGTTCTTGTCGGAGCAGTCGCCATCTATAGGCGGTTTCGGCACGGAAGGGAAGGCGACCACGGACACGAAGG
>JAQBXG010000072.1 GCA_027625125.1 Pseudomonadota bacterium | reverse complement strand
TCGCGGTCGCCGCTGATCATCGCCTGCATCACCGGATGTTCGGGCTGGTGGGTCTGCACGACTACCCGGCCCGGCCGTTCCGCCCGGCCGGCGCGGCCGGCGACTTGGTGCAGGACCTGGTAGGTGCGTTCGCTGGCGCGCAAATCGCCGCCGTTTAAGCCGAGATCGGCGTCGACGATGCCGACCAGGGTGAGGTGGGGGAAATGATGCCCTTTCGCCACCATCTGGGTGCCGATCAGAATGTCGATCTCGCGGGCTTCGACGGCGCGCACCAGCGCCGCCGCCGCTTCCGGACCGCGCATGGTGTCGCTGGTCATCACGCCGAGACGCGCGTCGGGCAGCAGGGCGCGCACTTCTTCGGCGATGCGTTCCACCCCCGGGCCGCAGACCGCCAGCGAATCGGTCGCCTCGCAATGGGGACAGGCCTTGGGAACCGGGGCATTATAGCCGCAATGGTGGCATTGCAGTTGCCGGCGGAACCGGTGCTCGACCAGCCAGGCGCTGCAGCTGGGACATTCGAACCGGTGGCCGCAGGTCCGGCACAGGGTAAGCGGCGCATAGCCGCGCCGGTTCAAAAACAGCAGGGCCTGTTCGCCGGCGCCGACGGTCTCGAGCAATGCCTCGCGCAGCGCCGGCGCCAGGAACTCGTCGGCCTTGAGCCCGCTTTCGCGCATGTCGAGCGCCGCGACCGCCGGCGGTTCGGCGGGACCAAATCGCTCGGGGAGTTCGAGCCGGCCGTAGCGGCCGCGGGCCACGTTGACGCGGGTCTCCAGCGACGGTGTCGCCGTCGCCAGAACGATCGGGCATCCGGCCAATTGCGCCCGCACGATGGCCATGTCGCGGGCGTGGTAGGACACCCCGTCGGCCTGCTTATAGGCCGCCTCATGCTCTTCATCGACGATCACGACCCCCAGTTCGCCGAACGGCAGAAACAGGGCCGAACGGGCGCCCACCACGACGCGTGCCTCGCCGGTCGCCACCGCGCGCCAGGACAGCCGGCGCCGCAACTGGCTAAGATCGGAGTGCCAGACCACCGGCTCGGTGCCGAAGCGCCGCGCGAACCGGTCGAACCATTGCGGCGTCAGGGCGATTTCCGGCAGCAGCACCAGCGCCTGGCGGCCGAGCCGCAAAGCCGACGCGATGGCTTCGAAATAGACCTCCGTCTTGCCCGACCCGGTTACCCCGTCGAGCAGGGTGACGGCAAAACTCTGGGCGTCGACCTGGCGGCACAGGGACGCCGCGGCATCCTGCTGTTCGGCCGACAGCTGCACCGCGGGGTGGTCCGGGTCGGGCGGCGCGAAGGTGGGACCGGGCGGCATTTCCCGCGCGGCGATCGCGCCCGCCGCCGCCAGACCCTTGATGACGCTGGCGCCGACGCCCGCTTCGCGCGACAGATCGGACAGGGTCCGGGGCGGGCCGCCGGCAAGAACATCGAGTACCCTTTTGCGCGCCGGCGTAATCCGCAGGCCGGGCGGTTGGTCGAGCGGCGTCGTTGTCGCGGCGTACATCGGCACCGGCTTGGGCGGTTCCAGCGCGCTGCGCACGTTCATCGTCATGCGCAGCACCGCGCCCGGCGGCGACAGCGAGTAGGCGGCGACCCAGTCGACGAATTTTCGCAGCGACTGCGGCAACGGCGGCGCCTCGAGGCGGGCGGCGACCGGCTTGAGCTTGGCATCGTCCACTTCGCCGCTGGCATCGCCCCACACCACGCCGACGACCTCGCGGGAGCCCAACGGGACGGCAACGAAATCGCCGTCGTCCAGCCCGAGATCGCGATCGGCCCGGTAATCGTAGGCGCCGGCTAGAGGCAACGGCAGCAGGACGCTGACCCGCGTTCGGTCGTTTGCCTGAAGGTCGGCCGCGGCGGCGGTAGTGGCGTCTGTGGTGTCCATCGGCTACACTCTATTCGCCGACTCGATAATGACCAACGGCGGCGTCGGGGCTGTGTACCCCGCGACGGCGCCGGTGACTATTTCGAACTCTTTTTGGACCTCAGGCGCGCCAGGACGCGCCAAGAATAGGACGAATGAGATGAAATTTTTCATCGATACCGCCGACCTCGCCGAAATCCGCGAACTCGCCGACACGGGATTGCTCGACGGAGTGACGACGAACCCGTCGCTGATCGCCAAATCGGGTGGCAATATTCTCGATGTCATCGCCGAAATCTGCACCCTGGTTCCGGGGCCTGTCAGCGCCGAAGTGACGGCCACCGAAGTCGATATGATGCTCGCCGAAGCCGAAGTGCTCAGCGCCATTGCGCCGAACGTGACGATCAAAGTGCCGCTGACCCCGGCAGGGCTGAAGGCCTGCAAGGTGCTGCGCGGTCAAGGCACCATGGTCAATGTCACCTTGTGTTTCTCGGCGGCGCAAGCGCTGCTCGCCGCCAAGGTCGGCGCCAGCTTCATATCGCCCTTCGTCGGCCGCATCGACGATATCGGCGGCAACGGCATGGACCTGATCGACGAAATCGTCGACATTTACAGCCAGTATCCGGCGATTGAAACCGAAATTCTGGTGGCGTCGGTACGCCATCCCAACCATGTAATCGAGGCGGCGAAAATGGGCGCCGATGTGGTCACCCTGCCGCCGAACGTGCTGCGCCAGTTGTTCGCCCATCCCCTGACCGATAAGGGATTGGCGGCCTTTCTCGGCGATTGGGAAAAAACCGGCCAGTCGATCCTCGAGCAAGCCAAGAGCCGCGCCAAGGCGGCGGAATGATCTGCGGAATAATCTTATGTGAGGGCGCGTTTCGTTGAGTCAAAAAGCAACCAGATCGGGCACAGCCGAACCCGTCGATCCTTCCGCCAAGCAGGTCGCTGCGTATCTGCGCGCCCATCCTGACTTTCTCCTCCGGCATCCCAACCTGTTCGCCATCATGGAGGCGCCGGTCCGCGACTTCCCCGACGCCGATCCCGATGGCGGCGACGTGGTCGATCTGCAGCACGCCATGGTCGGGCGGTTGCGGACCGAATTGGTGCGCAACGCCAAACAGCATAGCGACCTGATCGACGCCGGACGCAGCAATCAGCGCAGCCAGGCGCGCATTCACGCGACCGTCCTGCGGCTGTTGTCGGCCCGCTCGCTGGACCATTTGCTCGAACTGATGACGACTGATCTGGTCGGCCTGCTGGACATCGACGCGGTGGCCCTGTGCCTGGAAACCGGCACCGTGGCGCCGGCGACATCGCACGGTATTCGCATCTTGCCCAGCGGTACAATCGACAAGGTTCTGGCCAGCGATCGCGCCGTCACCTTGCGCGATAACATACAAGGCGATCGCCGGATTTTCGGCGAGGCCGCCGGGTTGGTGCGCTCCGACGCGCTGCTGCGCCTGGTGGTGCGCGAGGGCGGGCCGGCGGCGCTGCTGGCGCTGGGCAGCCGCGATGTGCGCCGCTTCCATCCCGGTCAGGGCAGCGAGCTGTTGGCGTTTCTCGCCCATGTCATGGAGCACAGCATCTGCACATGGCTGGATCTGCCGCGCTAAAAATCGACGAGGCGTTGGGGGTCATTGCCGACGCCGCGCTGCGTCGTGCCGTCGGCCAGTGGTACGATCAACTCTCCGCCGAGCGCCGCGCCTCGCCGCACACGCTGACCGCCTATGTACACGACCTTGCCGCTTTCCTCGATTTTCTGTCCTTCCACCAAGGCGGACCGCCCGCATTGGCCGACCTGACGGCGCTCAAGTCGGGCGATTTTCGCGCCTGGCTGGCCCACCGCACCCAGGCGGGCCTGGCCCGTAGCTCGACCGCGCGGGCCCTGTCGGTGGTGCGCGGCTTTTTCCGCTTTCTCGACCGCGAGGCGCTGGCCCACAACGCGGCGATCGGCGCCGTGCGCAGCCCGCGGCGCACCCGCGCCGTGCCCAAGGCCCTGGCGGTCGGCGAAATGAGCGAGCTGCTCGAGAGCGCGGCGGCGCCCGAGCGCGACACTTCGCAGCCCTGGGTCGCGGCGCGCGACGTTGCGGTGCTGACCCTGCTTTACGGCTGCGGGCTGCGCATCTCCGAAGCGCTGGGCCTCAACCGCCGCGACCTGCCGACCGGCGGCAGCCTGATTGTCGACGGCAAGGGCGGCAAGCAGCGCCTGGTGCCGGTGCTGCCCATCGTCGTCGACGCCATCGCCGACTATGTGGCGATCTGCCCCCACAGGCTGGCGCCAGCTGGCCCGCTGTTTGTCGGCGTGCGCGGGGGACGCCTCAATCCGCGCATGGTGCAGGGACGTATGCAGTCGCTGCGGGCCCAGCTTGGCCTGCCGAAAGAAGCCACGCCGCACGCGCTGCGCCATTCTTTCGCCACCCATCTGCTGGGCGCGGGCGGCGATTTGCGGACCATTCAGGAACTGCTCGGCCACGTCTCCCTGTCGACCACCCAGCGCTATACCGATGTCGACGCCGCACGCCTGCTCGACGTCTATGACCGCGCCCATCCGCGGGCCGGCGGTTAGAGCCGGGTCCGGGGCGCCACGATCCGCCACAGTTTCGCCTTGTCTCGCGCCTAGAGTGCCGCGGCTATTCGTTGAATATCCTGACTGCGACCCGCATGCGATGGACCTTGCGTAAATGCGATTCCCTGCTCGGCACCATTCTGGCCGCGGTGGCCGGCGTGTGTTTCGCCCAATTGCCGGCGTTCCTGCAGCAATATCTGCAGCGCCTCGGCGGCCATGTGGACGAAGCGCGGCTGAGCCTGTCGCAGATCACCGCCGGGGCCCAGGTGAGCACCCTCGACGCGCCGACGCTGCAGGCGTTGACCGTGTCGCTGGAACAGCGGGCGAGCGCATTGGCGGCCGGCGAACAGGCGATTAACGGCGCCAGCGCGTCGCTGCGGCCGCTCGTCTTTTTACGCGAATTCGATATGGATATCGCCGCGGCGACGCTGCGCGCCTTCGAACCCGCCGTGCCGCTCAGCATCACCGGTCTGGTCTACGCGCTGGTCGGTATCGTCGCCGGCTGGCTGTTTTATGAGCTGATCAAGGCGCCGATTGGCGCGGTTGCGCGCCGCCGCCGCCGAGTCCGCCCGATCGCCAAGCGGATCGAGCCAAGTTGGGTCCCGACAAAGCGGTCATAATGTCCGCGGTCTGAAGGCGTCTTTTCTCGACGGTTCGGCCCTATTGCGCGGCTTGCATTCGCGCCACCGGCGTATCGTCGATCGCCGCGTGCACCGCCACGGCGGCGAGCCCCAGGCCGATCGAAATCCACCATATGGTCTGGTAGGACCCGGTCGCATCGAACACCCGCCCGCCCAGCCAGACGCCGAGGAAACTGCCGATCTGGTGGCTGAGATATACGATGCCGTACAGCGTCGCCATGTAGCGGGTGCCGAAGATTTGCGCCACGATACCGCTCGTCAGGGGAACGGTGCCGAGCCACAACAGCCCGACGGTGCCGGCAAAGATCAACACGGTGGTGGGGCTGGCGGGGATCGTAATGAACAGATAGATCGTCGCCGCACGCAGCCCATAGAGCCAGCACAGCAAATGTTTCTTACGGTAGCGGCCGCCCAGATAGCCGAACCCCCAGGACCCGAAGCCGTTGAAGACGGCGATGACGACCAGGGCGGTTGCCGCCAATCCCGCCGTCAGATTGAGGTCGCCCAGATAGGCGGGAAGGTGGGCGGCGATGAAGCGCGTTTGGAAACCGCATACGAAGAAACCGACGATCAGCATGACATAGCCCGGATGGCTGCGGGCCTCGAGCAGCGCCTCGCCTAGTTTTTGTGTCGACCGAACTTCGGCGCGCCCGATTCCGGTGCGCAGGATGGTCAAGGCCAGGGGGATGATCAGGGCGGCGACAAAAGCCAGCGCGATAAGGGCGGCAGACCAGCCGAATCGGCTGATCATCTGCTGGCTGAAGGGAACCACGAGGAATTGGCCGAGCGTGCCACAAGCGGTCACGGTGCCCAGCCACATGCTGCGTTTTTCGGCGCTGACGTTACGCCCGACCACCGACAGCACCAGCGGCATGCCGCACGAGGCGGCGGCGAATCCGACCAGCAGACCCGTGCTCAGAAACATCGTGGTCGGCGTGCCCGACTGAGACATCGAAACGATGCCAATGCCGTAGAGCAGGCCGCCCGCCGCCATGACGCGCGGCGCGCCCCATTTGTCGGCGATCGCCCCGACCAGGGGTGTCGCCAAACCGATCATCAGCGCCTGGGTCGCCAACGCCAGCGACAGCACTTCGCGGCCCCATCCCAATTCCGTGGTGATCGGCAGCATGAACAGGCCAAAGGTCTGCTGGATGCCGACGGCAATGGCGACGACCGCCAGCGCGCAGCCGATGATCACATAGGACCGATGCTTCTGATCGGCTGTAACTTGCGGCGTGGCGGCGCTGTCCGTCATGTAAGTTTTCCCAGGGGCAATGGACGGCGAATCCTACTCGCGAAAACGCACCACGTCGAACTCGATCATCTGGCCGTGATGGCGTGCCGGCTTAGAGACCGAATACCCGGACCGCGTTGTCGCCGCGGATGGCGGCCGCCTCGCCGGCCGGGCGCCCGTCGACCAGGTCATACAGCTTGCCCACATCCGCAGGCATCGGCAGGTCGGTGCCGAACATTACCTTGTCGGGACCGGCGATATCGATAACCAATTGCAAGGCGGCAGGGTCATAGACGATGGCGTCGTAGTACAGGCGGCTGAAATAATCGCTGGGCAGCTTGGGAATATTGAACTTCGCCAGGGTCTCGACACCGAAGAACATATCGATGCGGCCGTTGACGAACGGCAGATAGCCGCCGCCATGGCTGGCGATGATTTTGACGTCCGAAAAGCGCTCGAAGAAGCCGTCGATGGCCATACGCGCCAGCGCGATGGTGGTATCGTACATAAATCCCGCCGCCGGCATGAGGATCCGCTCGTAGCCGTAATTTACTGCCTTGGCGCCCAATGGCGCGGTTGGATGCACGAGAACGGGCAAGGCGCGTTTGTCGAGCTCGCGCCAAATCGGCTCGAACAAGGGGTCGATAAGATGGCGCTCACCGATATGGGCGACGCACATGACGCCGACCGCGCCGCGGTTTACGCACCGTTCGAGCTCGGCCAGTGCGGCGTCCGGATACTCCCATGGCAGCGATGCGAACCAGCGGATGCGGTCGGGATGGGCCGTCTGACCGGCTGCCATTTCATCATTGGCCAGCCGCGCGGTCGCGACACTCACCGCCTCGTCGCCGAAATGGACGTTGGGTGAGGTCAAAGAGACAATGGAAATATCGATACCGTCGCGGTCCATCATCTCGATTCGTTTGTCGTAATCGAAGGCCTCGACCTCCAGCGCGCAGGCCGGTGTGCCGTATTCGATCAGGTAGTTGCGATTATCCGGCATGTCTTCAATCGCATATGCGGGCGCCCCGTGCTTTTTGATCATATCGAGCCAGCCGACGCCGAACATGTGGGTGTGGATATCAATAGTGGGCATGGCGTTGGATCTCCGTTGTCGAGCGATTGAACCTACTTGCGGAAGCACACCACATCGAATTCGATCATTTGGCCGTGGTGGCGGCTGAAATAGCCGGGGATGACCAGATGCGGCACGAAGCCGCGTTCGCTGACCTGGTTCAGAACGCTCAGATAATCCGGTTGGCCCTGGTAGATCGGTACCAGCGATAGCTCCAATTGCAAGCCGATCACGCGGTCCGCCGCACCGGCCAAACCGGCCAGCACTTCCGCCTCATAGCCTTGGGTGTCGGATTTAACGAAAATCGCATCGCCCACGCCGGCGTAGCGCGGAATTTCCGCCGCCAGTGTTGTGACGGGAACGGTTTCGCTGCCGGTCGGGCGGACGCTGGCGAATTTCTCGGCGGCGTCGGCGGTCAGGGGCAGCAGCGAACTCATGTCGGATTCCGGAGAAATGTTAATTTCGGTCTCGCCTTCCGCCGCCCCGACGGCGCAGCGCGGCGCCACTTGCCACGCCGGGTCCAGGTCCGCGTTTGCGGTCAGCTCGGCATGGGCGCCCGACAGCGGTTCGAAGGAGACGATGCGCCCGCCATAGCCATTATTGCGCAGCGCGGCGGCGTAGTGGCCGATATTGGCGCCGACATCGAGGACCAGGGTGACATCATGGCGCGCCAGCATCTCCGTCAGGCGCGGCCAGTGGGCGGCGGCCCCGGGAAAGCGGGCGATATCGAAGCCCAGGGATCGGGCGGCTTTGCGAATTTTACCAACCATACGCCGCAGCCTGCCTGTCGAGACGCGGGCCCGTCAACTGCCGCGGCCCTGCCGCGCACGGCCGAGCCGCCCCCCCGCCCCG